>BTQO01000044.1:0-8977 GCA_036985915.1 Gammaproteobacteria bacterium
GGTATCCGTTGGCCGGATAGATTGACCAAGGCAGATACAACGACACGATCGTGCGACAGATTCCGGCGCATGGGTAGAATCTGCAAGTTCAAGTGTGGTAGACGGGCAATCGGGTTCGCATAGGTGCGTCTGAGTAGTTGATAAAATGCTTTCGTGAATGCCTTGCGCAAACTGTTTTTAGATGATCGCCACACGGGGCCCGCGATGAAGCGCGACATGTATTCGATATCTGCGCGCGGTAACACATGTGTGTCCAGCAACCTTTCGATTGTTTTAGTGCTGCGGTCGCTTTTGTTCAGCGCCGAGAAAAAGGCATGCCAGTTTTGATACAGTATCTGTTCTGGCGCAGGTCTGGTTTGTGCGGCTGCCGGCCAGGATACCGCATATAGGAATATGACAAATGCGCATGCAGCGGCCTTGGCCATGATCGTAGCGGGCACCTTCAGCGCATGATGACCAGCTCTTCCGCGCTGGTTGGATGAATTGCAACCGTGTTATCAAAATCGGATTTGCAAGCGCCCATATTGATTGCCACGGCAAATCCTTGCAGCATTTCATCGGCCCCGTCACCGATAATGTGCAGACCAATTACTTTTTCCTCCGGGCCCAAGCAAACCAGTTTCATGGCTGTGTCAATTTTGTGTTCAGCAGGCGCGTAGTACATAGGGGTAAAACGTGTTTGATAGATTGTTATGGCATTGCCATGCTCGGCTCTCGCCTGCTCTTCAGTGAGACCGATGGTTCCCATAGGCGGGTGACCGAACACCACGGTGGGTATGTTGTTGTATTCCAGTTTTCTTTTCGATTGACCGCCAAACACGCGGTCGGCCAGTGTCCGTGCAGCGCCGATGGCAACCGGGGTTAATGCAAGCCGACCCGTTACATCACCCACGGCATAAATACCGTGTACATTGGTATTCTGAAATTCGTCAGTAGGGATAAAGCCGCGATCATCGGTGGCGATTCCTGCGGCGCCGAGGTTCAAGCCTGCGCTGTTGGGTTTGCGGCCAACCGCCCATATCACACAATCAAATCCAGATAATTGCTCATCGTTATCCCAGAGCAGTGACAGTAATCCATCGTGCAACTTTTCAAGACCGGCAATATTGGCATTTCCGGGTTCAATACGGATACCTGCCTTGGTCATTTCTTCAAGTTGCACCTCGCGCAACAAGCTGTCGAATCCAGGCATGAAATCCAGGTCATAACTGCGCATGGCAAGGCTTACTTTGCTGCCAAAAGCGTTCAGTATCCCGGCAAGTTCAATGCCGATGTAGCCACCACCAATAATACAAACATGTTCTGGCGCATGATCCAGTTCAAAAAAACCATCGGAGGTTATTCCAAGTTCTGCACCTGGAACCGGAATAACAAACGGCGTTCCCCCGGTCGCAATAAGTATGTGATCCGCAGTGTAGTGTTCCCCGTTAACGTCAATGGTATTGGCATCGACAAACTGGGCAGCACCCTTGATGTGGTCAATGTTCAGATCTTTCAGAAAGGTTTGATACCAGTTGTGAATGCCATCGATATAGTGTTGCCGCCTACGTACCAGTACCTGCCAATCAACCGGTTTTTTTTGAATCTCAAGACCATAGCCAGGGGCAACATTCATGGCGTGTATTAAATGTGCACCAAACCACATTATTTTTTTGGGAACACAACCCACATTGACACAGGTGCCGCCCAGGGGCCCCGGCTCGATGATTGCGCAGTGCTTGTTGTAATAACGTGCCGCCCATTCAGGCATGGACAGGCCCCCGCTGCCGCCACCGATGGAAATCAGGTCATAGTGTTTATCCGAACCACTCATGGTGCATCACGGCCTCGTTATGTTATTGGTTGATTGAAGAATCATACACGCTGCAAGCCTGTCCAGCCGCATCAACCCCAACCTGGTTGCAGCTGTAGATCAATTATCCGGCCCGGCTTGCATGTAAAATGCCAGTTGCCAGTTGCCATGTCAGGTATGTGGCGGTATGTTCGGTACTGATTTAATGGTGTCAGGAACACAGTGTGCTTGCAGATGTGTGATTCGGGCAGAAGACCCGCACGATCTGGGTGTCATTACAGGCATATCTCAGGCCGTGTGTTTAGGTAACAGGAGACGGGGTTTATGCGTTTTATTGTTCGTTCGAGATTGAAGGGTGCGGTATTGGCCGGTCTTGTGTTGTCAGGCACTGCTTTTGCCGAGACTGCCTATGTTACGGATGTGCTTTATTTGAGTATTTATGCAGATGAGCGGGCTGAAAGACGCATGGATACGCTAAAAAGCGGTGATGCATTAAGGGTGCTCAGGCGTAGTGGTGACTACACCCAGGTCAGGACACCCGGTGGGCAGACTGGATGGGTCAAGGACTCTTTTCTTGTCAGTGAGAAGCCCGCCGTACTTCGTTCTCAGGAGCTGGAAGTCGATGTTGTAACACTTAAACAGCAAAACTCAATCAAGGATGCGGATATCAAGAAACTAAAAGCACAGCTTAAAGCACAAAAGAAACAAGCCGGTCAACCGGTTGCCGGGGGTGATTCCGATCAGGTTTCCAGGCAGGAGCTAGCCGCGTCACGGGCCGCGCTTGCCAATGCACAGAGCCGAGTCGCACAACTTGAGAAGGACAAGGCGGACCTGATCCTCAAGCTCAAGAAGGCGCCGGGACCGAGTGCATCCGACACGAAAAACAATCAGTCCGATTTGAACATGATCCTGTGGGCCTTGCCTGTTTTAACGCTGATCATCGGTTTTCTGGTTGGCTGGAAAATGCTTGAACGGCGTATTCGTGACCGCTTCAGTGGTTATCTGCCGCTGTAGCGTACGATTAATCAACCCTATTCTTTTTCAATAATCAGAGCCCATGTTTTGGGCGCCGAAATAAATTCATGAAGATTGCGACCTGGAACGTCAATTCACTAAAGGTACGCTTGCCACACGTACTTGAATGGCTGCAGGAACAAGGGCCTGATGTTCTGGCGTTACAGGAAACCAAGCTAACCGACGACAATTTTCCTGAACTCGACATTGAAGCAGCTGGTTATCATGCGGTCTATTCAGGACAGAAAACCTATAACGGCGTTGCTTTGATTAGTCGAACACCGGCAGAAGATGTCATTACCGATGTTCCAGGTCTTGATGATCCACAACGCAGGATCATTGCTGCGACCATTGGTGGTGTGCGTATTCTTAACCTGTATGTCGTGAATGGTCAGGAAGTTGGATCTGAAAAATATAAACACAAGCTTTTCTGGTTGGAGAAAGTAAACGCATTTATCAGGCAACAGCTATCAGAACATGCGCGTTTTATTGTGGTGGGCGACTTTAATATCACGCCCGATGACCGTGATGTCCATGACCCTAAGGCATGGCATGAGCGGATTCTATGTTCGACACCGGAACGTCAGGCGCTCAAGGATATTATGGCGTCAGGTCTGCAAGATACTTTCCGCTTGTTTGATCAGGAAGAGCAATCCTACTCCTGGTGGGATTACCGTGCGGCGTCCTTTCGCCGTAACATGGGGCTGCGTATTGATTTGATTCTTGCCAGTAAGCAGTTATCAGGTGTATGTACTGCATGTACGATCGACAGGAGTCCCCGGCGTAGGGAACGGCCATCTGACCATACACCGGTTGTTGCAGAGTTTGCGTGTTAACGAAACACCGGCTATAGATTAATGAAACGGAAACTTGTGTTTGTTTCCCGTGCGCCGATAATTCCTGGATTGAATTTTTCATAAGCTTCCTTAAGTGATGAATTCAGGCCGGTGATTAAATGAGAGTGTATCTGGTACAACATGGCGAGGCTGAATCAAAGGAGGTCAATCCGGACCGCCCCTTGAGTGCGCAGGGCAGATCGGATGTTGAGCGCATTGCGCGCTTTCTCAATGGAAAGCTTGCTCCCGTTCATATTAAACACAGCGGAAAGCTGCGTGCCCAGCAAACTGCTGAGATCATCGCATCGGTTCTGGCGCCCGCAGTGCGTGTTGAGCCACTGCCTGGAATTGCACCAATGGATCCGGTTGAGCCAATAGCGCAGCAACTCAACGATTGGTATGAGTGCACACTTGTTGCGGGACATCTGCCATTTATGGCCAGACTGGTATCGTATTTGTTAAACGCAAGGAATGAGCCAGCAGCGGTTACTTATCAGCCAGGGAGCATCGTGTGTATGGAGCGTGATGAACAAGGTCAGTGGTCATTGGCCTGGATGCTCAGGCCGGAACTGGTCTAAGGGAGCGCTGACTAATTCAGACCCTCCTTAAATAACGCATAATCGCGTGGGTCGCGGTTAATTGCTGACGACGGAATTTAGTTCGATGTAATTCTCAATGAGGCTGGTAGGGACTCCGCCTTCCTGCTTGATGACCAGTTTTCCGGCCTGGTTATATATCAGGAATGTCGGTGTGCCAATCCACGGCGAACCGGTCAGTTGATAGAACATATCGGCAACCTCATCAGGTTCTCCGATCAGGTTCGGGAATGTTATTTGATGCCGTTTAATAAATTTAACCGCCTCACGTTTTTTATCCGAACCGTCAAGTGAAATACCTAACACCGCCGCATTGTCCCCTTTATGCGCAGTATGAAAGGCTTCGTAATTACCGACCTCTTCGTTGCACACATGGCAGTCTGAAGCCCATATCATCACGATCAGCCACTTGCCCTGTTCCGTGAAATCCTCAATCGCAGCCGGTTTGCCATCAAAATCTTTCAGCACAGGATTGGCAGCCCAGGCCAGAGAAGCCAGCAGACTGAATGTCACCAGGGCCAGTATGTGTTTCTTGAGGAAAACGGGAATTTGTGTTTGTTTTCCGTGCGCTGATAATTCATAGATGGAATTATTCATAAGTTTCCTTAAGCTTAAGATCCAAGGCCTGCCGGCATAGTTCCGTACGATTGGGTGGCATTGCCGAACGGGAGGATTAGCCGGCAGGCATTGGGCCGAAACCACCGCCACCGGGCGTTTCAATGACCATGACATCGCCAGCCTGCATCTCGATTTCATCGCAGCCATTAAGCTTGATGATCGTACCATTGGCGCAGTGAACGTAATTGTTACCCTCGGCGCCATCGCCGCCGCCATTGAGGCCGAACGGTGCTTTGCTGCGCCGGTTGGAGAGAATCGCGGCATGCATGGGCTGTTTGAAGCGAATTTTCCGGATCACCCCGCAGCCTCCGGTGTGCAACCCGCTGCCACCGCTGCCATGCCGGATCTCGAACGATTCGACACGCACGGGAAAGCGCCATTCCAGCACTTCCGGATCGGTCAGGCGCGAGTTGGTCATATGGGTATGCACGGCATCCGTGCCGTCAAATTCTGCACTCGCACCGGAACCGCCGCAGATGGTTTCGTAATACTGGTAACGCTCATTGCCAAACGTGAAGTTGTTCATCGTACCCTGTGCGGCGGCCATTATGCCAAGTGCACCGAACAGGGCATCGACGATACATTGCGAGGTTTCTACATTGCCTGCAACCACGGCCGCGGGGTATTTTGGATCAAGCAAACAGTGTTCAGGAATGACGATATCGAGCGGTTTGAAACAGCCTGCGTTTAACGGTATGTCGTTGTCAACCAGTGTCCTGAACACATACAACACCGCTGCCCGTGCAATGGCATCCGGTGCGTTGAAGTTACCCGCGTGCTGATTCGAAGTACCGGTAAAATCGATTACCGCAGTGCGTTGGGTTCGATCAATTGAAATGCGAATGTTAATTTCGAGACCATTATCGAGTGTTACGGTATGACTGCCATCGTTCAGTGTATCAATGACACGCCTGACCGATTCTTCGGCATTATCCTGGACGTGCTGCATATAGGCATGCACTGTATCAAGACCAAAATGCCCGGCCATCTTGAGTAACTCGCGTACGCCACATTCGTTCGCCGCAGCCTGTGCTTTTAAGTCGGCAATATTCTGATCAATGTTGCGGGCAGCATACGTGCCCGATGATAAGGCCTCACGCAGAATTCGTTCCTGAAATTGACCGTTCTGCACGAGCAATAAATTATCCAGTACAACACCTTCTTCTTCTATTCGCGTACTGCGCGGCGGCATGGAGCCCGGTGTAATGCCGCCTATATCGGCATGGTGTCCACGACTTGCAACATAGAACAATGGTTCCTGACGATCATCTGAAAAGACCGGTGTGATCACCGTAATATCCGGTAGATGCGTGCCACCACGGTAGGGTTCATTCGTAACAAAGACGTCACCGGGTTGTATATGATCTTTACGTGCCGCAATAACACTCTGGACGCATTCACCCATTGATCCAAGATGCACGGGGATATGGGGTGCGTTGGCTACCAGTTGGCCCTGGCCATCGAAGATGGCGCAGGAAAAATCCAGTCGCTCACGGATATTGACCGAAGTGGCGGTCTTCCCCAGTGTTAGCCCCATCTGTTCTGCGATGGACATGAACAGGTTGTTAAACAGGGTCAAGCGTATCGGATCGACCTGGGTACCAATGGCCGCCGTGCGTGCCAAGGGCTGTATGCGCTTCAGGACCAAGGCACCGTTTTTCATCAATGCGTTCCAGCCAGCCTCAACGACGATCACGCTGTTTGGTTCAACAATCAATGCCGGCCCATCAATGATGCCGCTTTCGATCAATGCATCGCGCATGAATACCGGCGTGTCGTATGCGCACGCGTCATCACCTTGTGCTGTGTGACCGTAGGTCGACACATGTTCAATGGGCACAACAGGCGGTGAAGATGGGTCATGGCGCTGTTGTACCTGATCAGGCAAGGACAGGTGATCACCTGTACCGATGGCTTCGGCAACAATTGACTGCAAGATCAGGGGTTTTTCAGGAGAAATGAAACCAAACTGCTGCCGGTGCGCCTGTTCGAACTGATGTTGCATATCGACATGATCAGAAAGGTTAACCGGCAAGTGGGTATCGGTGCCGGTATAACGCAGTTTTGCCGTGTGGACAATATTAATCTGCCGGGCCGCAATATTTTGCGATAACAAATCCGTGTGCGCTGCTTGCTCGAGTTTTTCCGCGATTTTGGCAATATCCTTATGCGGTGTTTTGATTATAGGCTGTTCAACAGCCTGTTCATGCAGCACACGTACTTCAGCCAGGCCTATGCCCAGCGCGGACAAGACACTGGCATTAGGGTGTATGAATATTTGCTTGATGCCGAGCGTATCGGCGACCAGGCAGGCGTGTTGTGCGCCGGCGCCGCCAAAACTGCACAGGGTGTATTCGCTAACGTCATAGCCGCGCTGTACCGAAATTTTTTGTATGGCATTGGCCATGTTATCGACAGCAATATCGATAAATCCAAGTGCGATTGCCTGCAGGCTTAAATGTTTGCCGGTAGCATGAGCGATATCTGCGGCCAGTTGTGCAAAACGTCCATGCGTTGCCGTTACATCAAGATCCTGATCGCCATAAGGCCCGAAGACTTTCGGGAAGTGTTCCGGTAACAACCTGCCCAGCATCAGGTTTGCATCCGTAATGGTCAGTGGCCCGCCTCGCCGGTAACAGGCGGGACCGGGATTCGCCCCAGCCGATTCCGGTCCAACGACAAAACGCCTGCCATCAAATGCCAAAATAGAACCGCCACCCGCTGCAATGGAATGTACAGACATCATCGGTACGCACAGGCGCACACCGGCAATTTCGTTATCGAAACGGCGTTCGTATTCACCTGCGTAATGGCACACATCGGTTGATGTGCCGCCCATATCAAAGCCAATCACCTTATCAAAGCCGGCAGTTGTGCATGTTTTAATCGCACCAACGACACCGCCCGCAGGTCCGGACAGGATGCTGTCCTTGCCCTGAAAATGCTTCGAGTCCGCCAGTCCGCCATGGGACTGCATGAACAGCAGCTGAACATGTTCAAGTTCAGATGCGACGCCATCGATGTAGCGACGCAGGATCGGTGTTAGATAGGCATCGGCTATAGTGGTATCGCCGCGTGGAACAAGCTTCATCAACGGGCTGGTCTGATGTGAAACCGAAATCTGTGTAAACCCGGTTTCTTTCGCAATTAAAGCGGCGCACAGCTCATGTTCAGGATTGCACCATGCGTGCAAGAACACGATCGCGACCGAACGGATGCCGCCTGCATACTCGCGTTCCATGATTTCTTTTAGGTTTTTTTCATCCAGTGAGCTCACGATATGACCATTGGCTTCCACGCGCTCATCAGCCTCGATGACGGCCGTGTACAGCATCTTTGGTAATTCGATTTTGCGCGCAAAAATCCTGGGCCGTGTCTGGTCGCCGATCCGCAGGGCATCACAGAATCCTTTTGTGATAACAAGCAACGTTGGTTCACCGGTATGCGTTAACAGGGCATTGGTGGCAACCGTGGTGCCCATACGTACCGAGTGGATATCCTTTACCGGAATGGGTGCACCAGGTTTGATACCCAGGATGTCACGGATACCCTGAAGACTGGCGTCTTCATACTGCCCGGGGTTGTCCGATAACAGCTTGTGCACGATCATTTGATGATCGGGCGATTGGGCGATGACATCCGTAAAGGTGCCGCCGCGATCAATCCAGAATTGCCACCGATGTGCCGTCATATCTGAAACCCTATGAATTTGCTGCCCACCCGGCCACATGTTCGTCCTGCGATAGGGGCCCTCAGGGAATTAAGTGCCTACCGCTTCGGTATACTGTGGGGCTTGGGAGCAATCACCATGACACATTATATAGACACACCCGACTATGCCCACGGCACACCCGCATGCAGCGGGATTCTGCTGACCAATCTGGGCACCCCGGATGCACCGACCACATCGGCGTTACGCCGTTATTTGGCCGAGTTTCTGACTGACCCGCGCGTGGTTGAGGTGCCGCGTTTTATCTGGATGCTTATGCTTTGGGGGGTTATTTTGTGGCTGCACCCGCCACGCTCGGCGAAGGCCTATCGCAAGGTCTGGACCGATGAAGGCTCGCCACTGCTTGTTATTGCCAGACAACAGGCCGAAGCCGTGCAGCGGGTAATGAACG
>BTQO01000045.1:0-8948 GCA_036985915.1 Gammaproteobacteria bacterium
ATTACATTCCAGGGTCTGATCCAGGAACTACAGCAATACTGGGCGGATGAGGGCTGTGCGATACTACAACCGTATGATATCGAGCAAGGGGCGGGAACATTTCATCCGGCCACCTTTTTGCGTGCAATTGGTCCGGAACCCTGGCATGCAGCCTATGTACAGCCATCGCGGCGGCCCACCGACGGCCGATACGGCGACAATCCCAACCGGCTGCAACGTTATTACCAGTTTCAGGTATTGCTCAAACCATCCCCAACGGATATCCAGGATGTTTATTTGAATTCATTGCGCGCGCTCGGTTTTGACCCACTGGAACACGATATCCGTTTTGTTGAAGACAATTGGGAATCACCCACCCTAGGTGCCTGGGGTTTGGGCTGGGAAGTGTGGATCGACGGTATGGAGGTCACTCAATTCACCTACTTCCAGCAAATCGGCGGTCTCGACTGCAAACCGGTCAGTGGCGAGATTACCTATGGGTTGGAGCGCATTGCCATGTACCTGCAGAACGTTCAAAGCGTGTTTGACCTGATATGGTCATCTCATAATGGCACTGTGTTGACCTATGGGGACATCTATCATCAAAACGAGGTTGAGATGTCCGCCTACAACTTCGAACACGCCGATATCAAGGCACAGTTTAACGGATTTGAATCCTGCGAACGTGCATGCGAGCAGATGATCAATGCATGCCTGCCAATACCGGCTTACGACCAGGTACTAAAGGCCTCGCATCATTTCAATTTACTGGATGCAAGAAATGCCATTTCGGTTACTGAGCGCCAGCGCTACATATTGCGCGTTCGTAACATGTCACGATCGGTCGCTAAAGTCTATTACGACAGCCGTAAACAACTGGGTTTCCCTTTATTGCATGAAACTGGTAGCGCATGACATCGAAGAAAGACCTGCTCGTTGAAATCGGATGCGAAGAACTACCACCTCAGGCCCAACTCAACCTGAGTCCGCAGTTCAGCGAATCCATACACGCATTATTAGCCGCCGACAACATCCGGTGTGGCAAAGTGCACGCCTATACCACACCCAGGCGGCTTGCGGTACTCGTCAGGGACGTCGTTAATCGTCAGCCAGACCAGATCATTACACAACGCGGTCCGGCTGTTTCTGCTTCATTTGATGAGGCTGGCAAACCCACCAGCGCAGCCTTGGGCTTTGCCAGATCCCAGGGTGTTGATGTCTCGGAGTTGATCGAACTCAAAACGGACAAAGGCGCCTGGTTGGCCTATGAAAAAAAGCGGCCGGGTAAACGCACTGAACAAAGAATACCCTTGATTGTGCAGCAGGCGCTTAAATCACTCACGATTGCCAAGCGTATGCGCTGGGGTGACGGCAAACATGAATTCATTCGACCCGTGCATTGGGTGGTTCTGTTATATGGTGATGATATTATCGAAACCAAGCTATTTGGGATCAAGACAGGCCGTACAACATTTGGACACCGCTTCCATCATCCGGAAGCCATTAATCTGAACGCTCCGGCCGACTATGAAGAGGCTTTACATGCAGGCCATGTACTGGCCGATTTCAGCAAACGCCGTCAACAGATTCTCGAACAGGCCAACGCACTGGCAATAAAATATAACGGCCAAGCCAGCATTGATGATGCGCTGCTCGATGAAGTCACAACACTGGTTGAATGGCCAGCGGCACTATCAGGCGGTTTCGATACTGAATATCTTGATATGCCTCAGGAAGTGCTTATTACAACGATGCAGGATAATCTGAAATGCTTTCCTGTGCTTAACAACGAAGGCCGGTTATTGCCGTGTTTTATCGCAATAAGCAATATTGAAAGCAGCAACCCAATAACCGTTCAGAATGGATTCGAACGTGTTATTCGGCCAAGATTTTCAGATGCTGCTTTTTTCTATGCTCAGGATCGCAAACACGCCCTGGAATCAAGACAGGAAGGCCTGAAGCAGGTCCTGTTTCACGAAAAACTGGGATCATTGCATGACAAGACTTCACGACTGGTCGTGCTGTGTGGATCACTGGCCGAGACCATGAGTCTGGATAAACACACCATGCAGCGCGCTGCCAGTCTTTGCCGCTGCGATTTACTAACCAAAATGGTCTATGAGTTTCCCAGCCTGCAAGGCATCATGGGTTATTACTATGCCAGGCATGACGGTGAATCTGACGATGTTGCAATTGCACTCAAGGAACAATATCTACCGCGCTATGCCGATGATCAATTGCCGGAGAACCCCTATGGACAATCACTCGCGCTTGCTGACCGCATAGACACACTGCTCGGTATATTTTCTATCGGTCAGGCGCCAACCGGAACCAGAGATCCCTACGGGTTAAGACGTGCAGCACTGGGTATATTAAGGATATTGATCGAGTGCCGCTTGCCGCTCGATATGAAAACTTTATTTGAACAGGCAGCACTTGGTCTGTCTGAATATGTTGATGGTATTTCACACATTGATGAGACGCTTGATTACATTTTAGAACGATTACGCGGTTATTATCTGGATAAGGGTATTCGCCATGATGTTATCGATGCCGTGATGGCTATACGACCGACCAGCGCGCTGGATTTCGACAGCCGCATCCATGCAGTACAACAATTTCTGTCGCGTACCGAGGCTCAAGCGCTGGCTGCAGCCAATAAACGTATACACAATATTCTCAAAAAAGCCGAGCTACCAGCCGATATTGAAGTACAGGCGGATTTGCTCAAGGAACCCGCCGAGCAAAGTCTTGCACAACAGTTAGCGCTGGTTGAAAAAACAGTTAATCCACTGATCGCCCAATCAAACTACGAGCAAGCCCTTGCTCACCTGGCTGGGCTACGCCAACCAGTCGATGAGTTCTTCGATGATGTACTTGTGATGGTTGACGACATTGATCTACGTAATAACCGGCTATTGCTGTTAAATAGCATACGAAACCTGTTTGTAAGCTGTGCGGATGTTTCATTACTTAGACACTGATACACGTCAAACGGCGATATTACCGAGGCGACAAATATGGCTGGCCAAAAAATCAATCACGACTCCTATCAGGCAATGCTCGATGCTGTGCAGGATTTTCATACCAAAAACGATTTCAAAAACAAGGGTGGTGAAGAACTGGTATATCGTGTTGCATTGATGAGCGAGGAACTCGGTGAAATATCAACATGTATTACCAAGGGTCAAACGCATGACAAACTTGCTGAAGAATGTGCTGATCTTTTTATCCTGTTAATGGGCACTGCTATTGCGGCTAACTTTGATTTACGGTCAGCATTCTGGGTTAAAATGAATAACCTGATGAGCCGGCAAGGCCGAATGATCAATGGCCGCATTCGGGTTTCTGAGTTTCGTGAGTCCTGAACTTATACAATCTGAATGACTCGATTAATCATCCTGGACCGTGACGGTGTCATCAATCACGACTCTGATGAATACATCAAGTCGCCGGACGAGTGGCGCCCCCTACCAGGCAGTTTGCAGGCTATTGCCAACTTACACCGTGCCGGCTACAAACTGGTTGTTGCAACAAATCAATCGGGACTGGGGCGTGGGTTATTCAATTTAGATACGTTGCGTGACATTCATGAAAAAATGCTGCGGCAGATCCGGGATGAGGGCGGCGCACTCGACGGTATATTCTATTGCCCACATATACCCAACGACCATTGTCGATGCAGAAAACCTGAAACGGGATTGTTCGAAGACATAGCACAACGCTTTCAGGCCAGTCTGGCCGAAGTATACGCGGTCGGTGACAATCTGCGTGATACCCAGGCAGCCCTTGCTGTTGGCGCAAAACCGATACATGTTTTGACAGGCAAAGGTGCAAGCGTAATCGAAGCCAGGTCACTGCCTGCAAATGTTCCGGTGTTCGACGATCTTGCTTGTTTTGCGCGATACCTTATCGCTGCCTGATTTAAGGACACGCATCGTCACTGATCAGTTCATTACTGAATGCACAGTGTATGAGCGAAAAATCAAGGAAACTCGTTTTCGTTTCCCGTGCGCTGATAATTCCCAGATGGAATTATTCATAAACTTCCTTAACTATGTATAAGCCGGATGACGATGAACAGGAACAACGGCGCGGTGATATAAATTGGGCATCCAGCCTTGGACTAATCAAATATCGATATTCGTAGCGGCCAGTGCATTTTTCTCAATAAATTCTCGTCTCGGCTCCACCTGGTCGCCCATCAGCATACTGAACACCTGGTCAGCTGCAACGGCGTCTTCGATGTTCACCTTGAGCAATCGCCGATTTTCCGGATTCATGGTGGTCTCCCAAAGCTGGTCGGGATTCATTTCACCCAAGCCTTTATAGCGCTGAATATACTGGCCCTTGCGCGCCTGATCCATCAGCCAGTTTGCTGCCTCGCCCATGGTACTGACGGGTTGTGACTGGTCACCACGCAACACCGTGGCACCTGTCTGAATCAGGCCGTGTAGTGATTCACCCAGTTCAGTCATGATGCGATACTCACCACTATCGAGAAATTCCTGCGTGATAGGCCAATGTTGCATGGCGCCATAGACCGAACGACTAATGATTACGGGCGAGGGCTCATCCAGCGGGCGCTGAGAAAGCCTGACCTCAAAAGGTGCGCCATCATCCTCTGCGTTCAACCGTTCGGTCAGCTGTGCCTGCCAGTCCTGCATGGCCTGGTTGTCCCCAAGCAGCTTATTGGTCAGTCGCGGCCTATGGACTAACTGCTCGAGCACATCGAGCGGTATATGACGGGACAGGCGGCTAAGGATCGATTCCACACGCTGATAGTGCAGCAACAGGTTTTCAAGCACGGTGCCACTGAGTACGGGTGACCCGCCCCCGGGGTTAAGACTGGCGTCTTCCAAGGCAAGCTGGGTCAGGTACGTGTTGAGCCCGGCATCATCTTTAACGTAATGTTCCTGTTTACCCCGCTTGACCTTATAAAGGGGTGGTTGGGCCACGTAAATATAACCCCGCTCGATCAGCTTGGGCATTTGCCGATAGAAAAAAGTGAGCAGCAAGGTACGGATATGTGCGCCGTCCACGTCGGCATCTGTCATGATTATGATGCGATGATACCGTAACTTGTCGACATTGAACTCTTCCTTGCCAATCCCGCAGCCCAAGGCAGTAATCATGGTGCCGAGCTCTTCCGACGAAAGCATCTTATGAAATCTTGCCCGTTCAACGTTTAATATTTTACCCTTTAAAGGCAGTATGGCCTGGAAACGGCGATCACGGCCCTGCTTAGCGGAACCCCCTGCTGAATCACCCTCAACCACAAAAAGTTCTGAGTTTGACGGATCGCGTTCCTGACAATCGGCCAACTTGCCGGGCAGGCCCGCAATATCGAGCACGCCCTTTCTGCGTGTCATTTCCCTGGCCTTGCGTGCAGCTTCACGCGCACGCGCAGCATCAATGATCTTGCCTGTGATCGAACGCGCTTCTGAAGGATTTTCCTGAAGAAAATCAGTAAGTTGCGATGACAGCGTAGACTCAACGACGGGTCTTACTTCGGACGATACCAGCTTGTCTTTGGTTTGTGATGAAAATTTCGGCTCGGGTAACTTGACCGACAATACTGCAGTCAGCCCTTCTCGTGCATCATCACCACTGGTCGACACCTTTGCCTTGCTCAAAACACCCGCTTCTTCCATATACTGATTCATGGTACGGGTCATGGCCGCCCGGAACCCGGCCATATGCGTACCGCCGTCGCCTTGCGGTATATTGTTGGTATAACAAAAAATATTTTCCTGGTACGAATCATTCCACTGCAACGCAACCTCGACACTGATACTGTCTTTTTGAGTCTCAAAATAGAACACGGTAGGATGTAGTGGTGTCTTGTTGCGGTTCAAATGCTCGACAAAGGCCTGAATTCCGCCTTTATATTCAAAGATATCCGACTTGCCAGTACCCTCGTGGACAATGCGAATCCGGACCCCGGAATTGAGAAATGACAGTTCCCGTAGACGCTTGGCCAATAAATCGTAGTGAAATTCACGATTCTTGCTAAATACCTCGGCACTGGGCATGAACCGGATTTCCGTGCCAGTCTGGTCGGTATCACCAATAATTTTCAATGGCTCCAGCGGGTCGCCGTTATGGTACTCCTGAAAATGCGCCTTGCCGTTACGCCGAATGGTCATCTGCAACGATGACGATAACGCATTCACAACGGATACGCCGACACCGTGCAGACCGCCTGAAACCTTATAGGAGGTATTATCGAATTTGCCACCCGCATGCAGGATGGTCATGATCACCTCTGCTGCCGACCGGCCTTCGCCGGGGTGAATATCCACAGGTATCCCACGACCATCATCACTCACGGTCACAGAGCCATCGGTGTGGAGCAATACACTGACCTCGGTACAATGACCAGCCAGCGCCTCATCGATGGCGTTGTCCACCACTTCGAAGACCAAATGGTGCAACCCTGTCCCGTCATCCGTATCCCCGACATACATACCGGGTCTTTTCCGAACCGCATCAAGGCCTTTTAGGACCTTGATATTCGAAGAATCATATTCACTTGCCATTAAGGTGCCTGCCGATTGTTGTATTTTGCCATTATACCACCCGGTTGACGCGGCCTTGTTTCACGTGAAACGTTGCGACCGAATCCCAGGATGCCTGAGGTATATGGTCTGGCTGGATCGCCGTAATAAAAGTTTGAGTCTTTAAGCTTGCCAGTTTTGCGATCATTTTTTCTGTATTCTTGCGATCCAGTTCAGAGCTAATATCATCCACCAAAACGACGGGGCGCTTGTCTGTTTCGCTTGCTACCAGCATTTGTGCTTGTACGAGTAGAAGACAAAACGTCATCATCTTTTTTTCACTCCGAGAGCAAACATCGCGTGCCAAGTGTGTGCCGGATTTAATCACCAGATCCGCCCTTTGTGGTCCATACCAGGTAAAACCCCGGTCCTGATCAGCCTTTAAGCTCTGCATGAGGTGCTCTGGTAATGCCATGGAGGTATTCCAGCCTGGGTAGTAGTCCACCGTAACCCCCAGGGACGCCAGGAGCGTATCGTGCTCGATGTGGGTTTTAAGCTGTTTAAAGCTTTCCCGGCGGTGCCGTTCCAGTGTTTGTGCCGTTTCCAGAAACTCCTGGTTCCATGCAGCGGTCATTTTCTGGTCAAGTCCTTGTTTTAACCCGGTATTACGCTGTCGTAATGCGCGTTGAAAACGGCCCCAGTGCTGTGCATAGTCCTGTTTCACGTGAAACACACCCCAATCCAGAAAACGGCGCCGATATTCTGGACCACCTTCAATCAGGGGATAACTGAAGGGCCCCAGCGCCTGGAGTGGTAATAAATTGGCGAGTTCAGAGACTTTTGCAAGCGGGTGTCCTGCGCGCGATGGAATAAGTTTGTTGTTATCCCAAACCAACTTTAACGGTATATCAGTCAGGTCGGGTAGTTGAATTTTGCCTTCAACCTGAAATGAGTGTTCACCATGACGCGTTAGGTGGCTTGTGGGTGTGCCTGTGAGTGTTTTGCCCCGGCCAAGCACATACAGGGCCTCAAGAACGGATGTTTTGCCTGCAGCATTCTCGCCGACAATTAAATTTAGACCGGAAACTGGTGAGAATTCAGCATCTTGCACAATTCTGACATGTGCAATACGAACACAGGTCAGATTCATAAAATTATATGGCCAGACGAAGTTCCCATTAAAGCCGCATGGGCATTACAACGTATAGCACCTTGTCATTCCCGGGTTCGAGTATCAAGCAACTGCTATTGGGATCTGACAAGGACATAACGACGGTATCCGTGCGGATTGCATTCAAGGCATCCAGCAGATAACTTGCATTAAACCCAATCTCCAAGGCGTCGCCGGTAAATTGAACATCAATCTCGTCTTCAGCCTCTTCTTGCTCCGGATTATGCGCCTGAACCTTGAGATTATTACCATTCAAGATTAAACGGACGCCTTTAAATTTCTCATTGGAAAGGATGGAGGCGCGGGTAAGCGAAGACCGATACTCCTCACGGTTAGCGGTCATCTTTTTATCACTGGATTTAGGTAAAACACGCTCATATTCAGGGAAACGGCCATCAATAAGCTTGCTGGTCAGTTCAATACCATCCAACGATATTCGCACGTGGTTCGTGCCAATGTTTAGCGTCACGGGTTCATCGCTGTCGTCGAGCAGGCGCATTAATTCCTGAACACCCTTGCGCGGTAAAATGACCTGGCACTGTTTAAGTGACGATTGTTTGCCTAAGGCGTGATCATACAAGGCCAACCGGTGTCCGTCGGTTGCAACTACGCGAAGGCGGCCTGCACCCAATTCCATCATGATACCATTCAGATAATAACGTACATCCTGTTGTGCCATACAAAACCAGGTTCGCTCCAACAGTTCATGAAGATCACGGCGCGATAAGGTGATTTCTGATTGGGACTTAATATCATCGACAATCGGAAACTCCGTTACAGGCAGCGTTGCAAGCGAAAAACGGCTACGGCCAGCCCGCATGTGGATACGGTCGCCTTTTAACTCCAACTCAATACTGGATCCATCAGGTATATTTTTACAAATATCAAAGAACTTCCGGGCAGGAATGGTAACTTCACCGGTTGTCTCAACATTCATCTGAACGGTTGCGACAAGCTCTACCTCAAGATCGGTTGCGGTAAGACTGACCTTGTCCTTTTCAGCGCGCAGTAATACATTACTCAGAACAGGTAATGTTTGCCGTCGTTCTACAACACCAATCACCTTTTGTAATGCTAAAACAATATTTGACTTATCAACGCTTAGTTTCATGCACCGCACCCTTGGGTTAGTGATATAACATTAATTATTTAATTTAAACCAATAGTAATTATTACATACTCAATCATCTGTGGATAACTTATTATTTTACTTTTATATTCAATAGGTTATATAGTTTAATGTGGTATGAGATATCTTGTATAAACTAACAACATCTCCTGAGTTGTGTGTGCATATT
>BTQO01000046.1:0-8876 GCA_036985915.1 Gammaproteobacteria bacterium
TCGCGTGTATGGCGGATCGCGGCAGTCGCCGCAGAGGCAGCCGAAGAGGCGCCGCGTTCCTTGATAATCACGGCGCCGCGCTGCTGAACGGACGGGATAAACTCATGTTCCAGCCAGTCCTGGTCCAAAAGCCTGGCAGCGGGTTTGCCGTTGATCAAACAATTATTGGCATCCGGATACTGCGTGCTCGAGTGGTTACCCCATATGGTCATTTGCCTGATATTGGAGACAGGGGTGTTCGTTTTTTCAGCCACCTGATTGAGTGCCCGGGAGTGGTCCAGCCGTGTCATGGCGCAGAACTGGCTGGACTGTAAATCCGGCGCATTACTGCTTGCGATCAATGCATTGGTGTTGGCAGGATTGCCGATGACCACGACCCGTATTTCGCGGCTCGCATGGGTGTTTAACGCGCGGCCTTGTGTGGAGAATATTTCGGCATTAACCGCAATAAGGTCCTTGCGCTCCATGCCGGCCCCCCGGGGTCTGGCGCCTATCAGCAGTGCGATGTCGGCATCCTTGAAGCCGTCGTCGGCGTTGTCGTTAACGGTTACATCCTGTAACAGCGGGAAGGCGCAATCCACCAGTTCCATAACCGTGCCTTTAAGCCTGTCGGCTACAGCGGGCACCTCGATGAGCTGCAAAATAACCGGCTGTTCCGGGCCCAGAAGTTCGCCTGCTGCAATTCGAAAAATCGTGTTATAGCCAATATTACCGGCCGCGCCAGTAACGGCTATTCGGGTCGGTCGTGTCATGGTGGCCTCCTTTAGAGTCTTGCGCTACGGGTTCTTGTTCAGGTTGTTAACACTTCATCGACCATGCTGCGTGTTGTTATGGTGGTTGTCCGGGTGGATGAATGAGTACCAATATTTTGGACACGATATCCTCGGAATCTCATTCCAGCGCACCCACAACACCATACCGGATGGCTCCTTTGCGATCCAGTATGGAGCTGGTGGGGAAGACGAATATCTTCCAGTCGCTGTGTGACTTGCCGTCAGGATCGAGCAACACCGGAAAATCCAGCGTAGCAGGTTAATCAAGGTATTTTTCTTGCCATTTTAAGTACAACGTATGCCCATGATCGCAATAAGCATCGGAATCGCTAAACGAGGCGGGATCAAGTGCGTCGAATACATGATAATTCGCCTTGTTATTTTGTGTGGTTAGAAAATGCCAGAATTTGTGCGGCAGTGTTTGCGGGTCGCGCCATTCAAAATCATCCTGGGATTCGTAGTGCAGAAAAAGTGGCAAGATGGGCACACCGGTTTCCATTGAGATTTCAAATGCGCCACATATAAAAGGTGCAATGCGCCTGCCTTTGCATCCACCTTCCGGAAACAGTGCAATATTTTTTCCATCTTTAAGGGCATCGATAATGTCCTGACGTGCAGATTTTCGAGAGGTTTCGGATTCACGTTGCACGAACAGCGTGTCGGATGCGACGGCAATGCGGCCCAAAATCCACCAGTCTCTGACCTCCGCCTTGGACAATGGATATACATCGAATAGAGCCGGCACACCAATATCTTCCAGTGCCGATGGATGATTGGCGATCAGGATGAAGTGATTGGGCAGGGGCCTGGTATTGTGTTGGTGTAATCGCAAGTCTACGTTGAGCGCGCGAACAAATACGGTGCACCAGTTACGAAATAGCGGGTGATAAATTTTTCCGGTTAAGGTACGCGGCAGATAGCTAAAGAGGTAGAGCAGCAAAGTCAACAGGATCATGTCCAGCCAGGCGATACCAAGTCTCAGAATTTTACCGAATGAGTAAAACATTGTTGCGCCCTTAACTGACGATAGCCTTAATGACCCTGCATATTGAGTGTAAACTCATGCTCATTGTTTCGCTAGTAGGCATACAGTGTAATAATCAGGTATCAATCCCAGATTATATTTTTTATTCCGGAGGAGTTCCCATGTCCGACGCACAAAACGACGATAATATGGCAATGGACCTTAACAGCGGTATTGCAGCCTTCGCTTCAAAACATTTTTCAAGTGCCATGCAGCTTCTAAGCCCATTGGCATATCAAGGCGAGGTCGAAGCGCAATATCGTGTTGCTATTATGCATCAGGCCGGGCTAGGCGTTGTTAAGAATTGTGATGCTGCATTTGAGTGGATGACAAAAGCCGCTGAACAGGGTCTTTCACTGGCGCAGCATGGTTTGGGCTTTATGTACATGGAAGGTGAGTGTGCAGAAAAGAATGCACAAGAGGCGGTCAAGTGGTTCACGCGCGCTGCAGACCAGGGGTTGGCAGGCTCGTTAACAACGCTGGCGATGATGTATGAGGAAGGCCGCGGCATACCGCAAGACCCGGAAAAAGCAAAGGAGTTATATAAAAAGGCAGGTTTCTGATTGTTAGCGGATAATGTGCCGGTATTCGTAGCTTATGTTGTAAGTACTTTCGGTATTACGGTTAATCGTGCAATGGAAGTTGCTCGCGTTCTGCACAAACAACTTTGTTGCGCCCCCTGTTTTTCGCATACAGCAGCGCCTGATCGGCACGTCGTGAGAGTATTTTAACGGTTTCTTCAATCGTGGTATCGGGCGAGTCGCTGATCATACTGGAAACACCAATAGATAATGTGACCTTAATCTGCTCCTCATTGGGCAGGGTATAAGGCCTGTTGGTGATGTTATGATGAAGACGTTCGGAAACCATGCAGGCTTCGATAGGGTCAACCATTGTCAGTAATATCGCGAACTCTTCACCACCCCAACGAGCCAGTACATCGTTTGCCCGTAGCTGGTGTTGTATTCGCGCCGCAACTTCCTGAAGAATAACGTCGCCAGATTCGTGTCCATAGACATCATTCACCTTCTTGAAGTGATCAATATCAATAAATAAAAAGGCAAGTGGTTCACGCATTCTGCGTGCACGCGCTACTTCTTCATACATGCGTGCATCGAGGAATCTGCGATTCTTAATACCCGTCAGGGGGTCTGTAATGCCAGCCCTGCTCAGGCGTGACACGTTGACGGCGCCTTCGATGCATATTCCAACAACAGATGCGAGACGCTGGAGAAATTCTGTACCAATACCTTCCTGGAAACGATCTGGCTTGCTGCTGCCAAGGCCCAGTGCACCAATGATATTGTTTCGCCGTTCAAGCACTAAAATTGCAACACTCTTGATTGGTTTGATATCGCCCTTGAATAGCCAACCGTGCTCATTTTCGTCATAAACGCTCAGAACCGGCTTGGTTTTATGAACTTTTAAAGGTGCGAGATCCTGATCTAGCGTGAACAGCTTCAGTCCCGGGATCTCTTCAGCCGGGGTGCCTGCGTCCTTGAGTAACCGCATGATTTCATAACCCTGGTCCGCCAGTGCCAGGACCGACTCTTCCAGCGCAAAGGTCTTAGGTAGTTCTTTGATGACACATTCTAAAAGTTCTGGCAGCGTGTCGGCATCGATGAGCTGCAATTCAAGGCCTTGGAAGAGTTTTAGTTTCTCTTCGTTCTCCCGGGCACGTTCGACAAAATCATGCAATTTATGATCAGGTTGCTTAGGGTCTTTGTTCATTGGTGCCGCTTATTTTCGATGAGATTCAGGTAGCACGTTTCGGGTTGATGCAGGTTACTTGTGGCCTGATGCCAGGACTGTGTATTTATACCATGACAGGGGGTCAGGTGAAAATGACGTACGCGTGAACGGCACGACGCTGCTAGGGATATTTGTGCAGTTGTTCCCGCATGCATGCCTGTGCCGCGATCGCTTTTGGCAGGGTGTATCCCTGTTTTTCAAGGATATCGAGCAGTTTTTCAGCCTCGATACATAACGATGCCTTCTGTTCATGGTCAATAGCCCGCATAACGGCCTGTATCGAGTCTGATTCCTCGCTGAGCAGGGTTGGCACAAGTTCTTCCGGGGCGATTGGGCTGTCGGGTCTTAGCAGATGCGCCACCAGTGGGTAGTTTAATAGCTCATGGTGCATGGCACGCGCAGCATTCTCTTGATGCAACTCGGCCATGGCCAGTGTGTCATCACCGGCATACTTCCAGATCGTTTGCATAACGGTGTTAAGCAGGCGTTCCAGCCCGGCGCGTGGTTCTTCCAGGTTGCCTGCCAATCCCGTGCTGGTTTCGTAAAGTTTCTCGATGTCTTCTTTCAAGGACAAAATGGTGTCGCTGTCAGTTTCCGGTTTCAGGTTGGCTGCCCGTTCAAGCACTGTTTGCAGGTCGTTGTGGAACGTGTTCAGCTCGGATTCATCACGTGTCCTGGCTTCGTTGACCATATTTTGGTCAATGCGGCCAAGATCGTCCCGAAATAGTGGATTTTCATATTTCCGTCGCACGTGGCTTTCGTGGCATCCTGGCCGTTTACTAAAGAAAAGAGGCATATCGGGACGTATTCTAACCGTGAATTTGTGAGCGTTTTCTTAAGGTATTCTATAGTGATTGGATATTGAGGCTATTGTATGTTGATTCGACAATGGTTGGCCTGGGCTGCGATCTTAGTCCTTATTGACCGGAACGCGCTGAACACGCGGTCACTATCAACCCGAACGATGGGCACGTCCGGGGTTATTCGGAAGATAGTAAGGATTAATGCCCTGACTTTGCCGTACTGATTTGAAAATACTTTCTGGAGACCAGAACAATGCATAGAATCAATTTAAGAATTTGTTCCAGGTTAATTGCTACACTTTCTCTTTTGTTGCTATCGAGTACCGTTATGGTCTATTCCAATGATGCCTACGCCGGCGCATCACAATCGGTTGTGGCTAACGTTATATCGGTTGAAGTCAGCGGGCCCTTGAATGCCTATCGATTCTCAGTCGGCATCAATAGCCCGGATACCGGATGTCGCCAATATGCTGACTGGTGGGAGGTCATTTCCGAACAGGGGGCGCTTATTTATCGCCGTATTTTGCTTCATAGCCACAGTTTTGAACAGCCATTTGTTCGTTCAGGCGGTCCAGTGGCAATCGCACCGGACGCAACGGTGATCATACGTGCCCACATGAATAAAGCTGGCTATGGTGGGGTAGTATTTAAGGGAACAGTACAAGGCGGCTTTAACAAAGCAAGCCTGCCGCCCGGCTTTGCTGCGGATATAGAGAAGATCTCACCTCAGCCGGATGGGTGTGCCTTCTAAACAAAATGTTTATAGTTATTTTTTATCAGTTTTTGTAATTAGTGCGGTTGCATGTCACCTGATAGCCAAAAACCGCGGAGCAAGGCCGGTCTTGTGGGTTATGGGTACAACGTTTGGCCTTGCTGCCATTCCATTTGCCTTGTTATCTAAACGCAGTGAGCTAAAGTGAAGATACAAACTCACCTGGGATTTATGCATGAAGATTAATAAAGCAAGCCCACCGGTCAGGTTCTATTTGTTCATTGTGGGCGCAGTCACCTGGTTGGGGATATGGCATACAGGATTTGCTGTGGCCAGCTGGCTGCTCTATATTCCAGCCGTATTTCTGGTCCTGGCGGCTGTTTCGGGTTATTGTCCCGGCCTGATCATTTCGCACAAGCTAATCGGCAAAACACAAAGCGATACCCCGGCTCTGAATGACTAGACCAATGATGTTTTAAGCCTTGGTCATCTGTGTTTGTACATGTACCAGATCGTCAATGAGCGTCATGGCGTCCGGATAGCGCTTGTTTTGTTTTTTGGCAAGCAGCTTGTCGAGAATCGGCTGTAGTACTGCCAGTTTCTTAGGGAGCTCAGGCACCGGGCTGCCTATGTGTGCATACTTTACATCCGTATCGCTGCCTTGCGTATAAGGCGGGTTGCCAGTCAACATTTCGCACAGGATCACGCCCAAGGCATAAAAATCGCACGATGGAACAATGCGCTTGCCATTTACATGTTCAGGGCTCACATAATAGGGCATACCAGCGAGCTTCCAGATTTCCGAGCAATCGGGGTGTTTGCATAACAGCAGCGCAAGACTGAAATCGGAAATTACCAGTTGATCATCATCCCGAAGCAGGATATTCCCTGGCTCAAGCGCACCATGGACGATACCGGCTTGATGCAGGGCATTTAGTCCGGATGCGATCTGTGCGGTGTATAGAATGGCCCGTTTTGGATTAAATGCCTTTCTTATCTTGCCTTTTAAATTGCGGCCTGAAAGATGCTCTGTGACCAGATAAGTGTCCGGTCCGGAAAAACCTGTTTCAAACACTTTGATCACGTGCCGGTTGGATATTTTGCTTGCCTTTTCGTACAGATTAGCCAGCTCCCTTAAAATTCGTTTATCCTGAACCTCACTAAAGGATATGAGCCTAAGGTTTGCTTTGGATTTTTTTCGCTTGGTCGTTACGAGAAATAGTGGTGCAGTATCGTCAACATGCAGGCAGTCCAGTATTGTGTATTGCGCAATTTGCGCGGTACCGGATGCGAGTTCATCAATGGTAAAAGGCCAATGCGTCTTGGCGGTCAGTATCAGCCGGCCAAGATTCATCTGCTGAAAAGTGTCCGACATGCTGGTAGCGCCAGCTTTCAGAACTGAATGCTTTCCGGATTTACCGGTCTTGCCTGTTTTTTTTGAACCCATTGGCTGGCTTTATGGTGTTGTAAATACCGCGTGGATTATCTTCTCATTGTACTGTGTTAGTGGATCATTACGCTATAACAGTATAGCCAGATGCACCGATCTATAGTGTACGGGTAACGGAGTTATTATTGTTTCTATGCACGTGGTATGAATTGTTTGCACAGGAGTTCTGCGGTATGCATTGCTTTTTTGGATGTGATCGTTGCGATTTGTTCGCGGCAGCTAAAACCTGTTGCTACAATCAGGCTGGAATCAGGTGTTGAATGCACTAAGGGGCTTAGCGCTTTGTTTCCAAGCCTGATGGATATATTAAAATGTTCCTTTTCATAGCCGAATGAGCCCGCCATGCCACAGCAGCTTACATCCATATAATGAACTGCGCCTTTAGTGAGTGCAGATAGGCAGTTGATAACCGTATCGGTCTTAGACAGCACTTTCTGATTGCAGTGAACATGCAGGACAATATCATTGTCTTGCGGCGATAACCCAAGAGAATCCGTGCCATATTGATCGATATGTTGGACTATGAATTCTTCAAACAACAGACTGTGTTGTTTGAAACGGTTAGATGTAATTCGCCATGAATCAGATTGAATTAATTCTGGTGCTTCGTCGCGCAAGGTAAGTAGTTCACTTGGTTCAAGCCCAATGATCCAGGCGGAAGGATGGACATGATCATTCAGCCACTTCAGGCTTTTCATCAACTGTTCGCGTGCGACATCAAGCATTCCCTGGCTGATGGCGCTGCGCCCGAAGGATAGACAGGGTGTAATGGTTACTTCGTAGCCCAAATGTTCCAGGCAGCTAACTGCAGCCATGCCGATCTGTGGTTCCAGGTATTCGATGATGGGGTCGTTGAATAACACGACTTGCCCTAATGGCCTGTCATTGCTGGCTGGTGTCCGCACTGAGAACTGGTGGCTGAAGGTTGAGTTTGAATACCTGGGTAATTGCCTGTCCGGATGAAAGCCGAGTAGCGATTTCAGCAAACGGCTTGCCAATAGACCGTTGGTAATACCTGGTATTTTGCTTGCCAGGCGGCCAACCGCTGGGAAGTGTGCAACCAGTTTTGCCCGCATCGGCGCGCCTGCATGTCGATTGCGTTGATACAGTGCCTCTGATTTAAGTCGAGCCATATCAACGTTGGCAGGGCAATCTGATTTACAGCCTTTACAGCTAATGCAAAGATCCAGTGCCATGTGTAAATCCGGATCAGCTAACCCAAGGTAGGGATCGTGGGCGGATAACGCCTGTCTTAAGATGTTTGCACGCCCGCGTGTTGTATCCTGTTCCAGGCCGGTTAGTTGATAGGTTGGGCACATGATATTGCCAGAGTCCTTAAGACATACACCTGCGCCATTGCATCGCCCGGATGCGTGTAGCAATGTTTCTTTTTGCCAGTTGAAGCCGGTCTTGACTGGCAAAACTTCAGGAATTGATGATTCACGTAAATCCGATAAAGGTGTCTTTCCATTGACTATATTGCCAGGATTCAGCAGGTTATCCGGATCAAAGATTTGTTTAATCTCTTTATGAAGACTGACCATCTCCCGATTGAGGCAAATTTCTATAAGATGTGTACGTAACCTGCCATTACCATGTTTGGCACTGATCGTTCCGCCATGCGATGCTGCAAGCATGGCAACTTCCCGCAGCAGTTCCTCAAATATTGCCTGTTGTGAAGGTTGCGACAAGTCAAGCAAGGGCCGCAAGTGAACAGTACCCCTTGATACTGGTCCGTAGTACACGCATTCGAGACCATGACGGTTCATCAATGCGTGTATTTGCTGTAGATAGGCAGGTAGCGCATTAACTGGAACAGCACTATCTTCAATACCGGATACGGCTTTTTTATTACCAGGCAGGCCCATAAGCAAGCCTAGACCAGCACGCCTGAGTCCCCATGCATCTGTGACATCATTGCCAGACAGGGTAGAAAAGGCATAACCATGGCCAAGGTTTTGTAGCTGTTGTTTGAGCTGATTTATTCGGTCGAGCAAAACATGGTCATCATCGCCCGAGAATTCAATCAGAAGTAGTGCTTTTGGTTTACCCTGTACCCATTCGGTTTTTGATCGGTAGGTTGAATGATGTTGCGCCTGAGTCAGTATCCATTCATCCAGCAGTTCTATGGCAGATGGTTTTGAGTTCAGTATTTCACCAACCGCCGATACTGCATCAAACTGTGAAATAAAATGGGCGCACAGGAGTTTTCTTTGTTTTGGGAGCGGGGTTAATTTAATTGTTGCACTCAAAGTCAGGGCAAGTGTGCCTTCACTACCGCATAAAAGTGAAGCCAGATTAAAGGTATGACCATTCGTGTTCCATGGTTGGTTATTTGCCAGGCCATCGAGCGCATAGCCTG
>BTQO01000047.1:0-8821 GCA_036985915.1 Gammaproteobacteria bacterium
CGCCAATGCAAGTCACAAGATCACAAAGACCAGCAAAACAAGATTCATGATGAGCAAGATAAACGCGATCCAGCGCCAGAATCCTGCTGGATTACGCTCCAGTAACAGCGCTGACCCGGTATTTATATAACGCGGGCTCGGGTGTGTAAGGTCGTAGATAAACTCCGGAATATCACCCTGCCTCTTGACCGGATCAACGCTCAAGGCGCGCATGATTGCGCCTTTAATCCACACAGGAATATCAACGCGGTGACGTGTTATCGGTTCACAACACCTACGTTTGATATCAAACGAATCACGCGACTTTATGCAAGGCAATTTACCTGTCAGCATTTCGTACGTAATAACGGCTAGGGTAGATATCAGATTGCGCACTGCCTGAGTACCCTAACATGTATTCAGATGCTGTGTAATTGGCCGTGCCCAAAATGGTAATGCGCTCGACTGGCGTTGATATTTCGTTTATGCCCGCAATCCAAGTTGGATCAAAATCGATGATTATTACAACGCCATCTGAGCCAATAAAAATATTCTCCGGCTTTAGATCCTGATGCAGCATCTCGGCACGGTGAAAAACCCTTAACCCCTTGGCACTTTGTTCGAGTATGGGTCGCGCCCCGGATAAAGCACCCGCTGGATGATCATGCATCCATTGTCTCAGCATTTGTCCTTGCAGGTACTTAGCAACGTAGTGCAGAAAGGTCCGTTTCCTGATTGGCTCGAATACCCGCGTAACATGCGCGCCAAACAGATGGCAACCCTGGAACTTTGGCATTCAGCTAATATTGGTCTATTTCGCTGCACCATAAGAGTCCGCTAATATATTAGAATGCACCAATATGGTGCGTATATCTTGTACTGACCGCTCAAATGCACACAAGATATGGCGTAATAAGTGGCCTCTGCCTAATAAATGGCCTTTTCACCCTATTTGCCCCGGTTGGCACGGCACTTGCTTTTCTTATAGATAGCGGAAGCATGTCTATGAACTCATGGAGCAGGCCATGAAGGAAAAACTGGTTTTAATCGGCAACGGCATGGCCGGGGTCAGGACATTGGAAGAATTGCTGTTGCTGGCACCCGAAAAGTACGACATCACTGTGTTTGGAGCCGAGCCGTATGGCAACTACAACCGGATCTTGCTCTCCCCTGTCCTGGCCAGTGAAAAAACTGTCGACGAAATCACACTCAACGATGAGCAATGGTATATCGACCAGAACATCACGTTACATAAAGGCAAGAATGTAACCAGGATCAATCGCGCGCAACGCAAGGTCATCACTGGTGACGACCTGGAAACCGGCTATGACCGATTGGTCATCGCAACCGGTTCAAGCCCCTACATTATTCCTGTCCCCGGTCATGATCTGCCCGGTGTGATCACCTTTCGCGATATCGCCGATGTCAATGCAATGCTGGATGCCGCACGTCAGTTCTCAAATGCCGTGGTCATCGGTGGCGGACTATTGGGATTAGAGGCTGCCAATGGTCTTATGAAACAAGGAATGTCTGTCACAGTTGTTCATTTGCTGGACTCGCTCATGGAGCGCCAACTCGACAAGCCGGCTGCAACCTTGCTGAAAACATCGCTTGAGCAACGCGGCATGCATTTTTTAATGGAAGCGCAAACTAAAGCCATCCTTGGTGACAACCGCGTCAAAGCGGTGCAATTCGTGGATGGTAGTGAACTCCCGGCGGATCTGGTCATTATGGCGGTCGGTATTCGCCCGAACTTTGAGTTGGCTAAATCCGCGGGATTGTACTGCGAACACGGGATTGTCGTGGATGACACCATGCAGACCTATGATCCCCGGATTTACTCCATTGGTGAATGCGTACAACACCGCAATAAATGCTATGGCCTGGTGGCGCCATTGTTCGAGCAGGCCAAGGTTGCTGCGAACCACCTGGCACATATCGGTATATCGCGTTATGAGGGGTCAATCACTTCTACCAAGCTGAAAGTCACCGGCATTGATCTTTTCTCTGCTGGGGAATTTAACGAAACAGAGGGAGACGAAGCCCTTGTGTTACAGGATCCATCGCAGGGCACTTACAAAAAGCTGGTTATCAAGGACAATAAAATAAAAGGTGCCGTGCTTTATGGTGACACCATGGATGGCACCTGGTACTTCCAGTTAATGCGCGACGAAACGGATATCTCCGATTTCAGGCGCACTATTTTGTTTGCTCAACATGACCTGGGTGATGCAGGCCATGGTGATGAAAAGACCCGGGTAATGTCCTTGCCTGATAATGCAGAAATATGTGGTTGCAATGGCGTATGCAAGGGCGACATCGTCAATGCAATTTCACAAAAGGGTTTGTTTACGCTTGATGACGTGCGTGCACATACCAAGGCCTCGAGTTCATGCGGTTCCTGTACCGGTCTGGTCGAAGCACTGCTCGCCGGCACGGTCGGTGACGGATTCGATGCAACGCCGCAGAAAAAATCCATGTGTGACTGTACAACACATGCCCATGATGATGTGCGCAAAACCCTCATCGAGCATAACCTGAAGACGATTCCTGAGGTCATGAATTTCCTGGAGTGGAAAAATCCTGATGGCTGTAATAAATGCAGGCCTGCGCTCAACTTTTATCTGGTTGTGGCCTGGCCCGATAAATATGCGGATGATTATCGATCCCGCTTCATCAATGAGCGGGCCCATGCCAATATTCAGAAAGATGGTACCTATTCCGTCGTGCCACGGATCTTCGGTGGCGAAACTTCCGCAGCACAACTCAAATCACTGGCAGAGATTGCCGAAAAATGGGACGTTCCGACGGTGAAGTTCACCGGTGGTCAACGCATCGATATGCTGGGTGTCAAAAAGGAACAACTGCCTGGTATCTGGGGTGATCTATCGAATGCCGGTTTTGTTTCAGGCCATGCCTACGGTAAGGCATTGCGCACGGTTAAGACCTGCGTCGGATCCCAATGGTGTCGCTTTGGCACACAGGATTCCACGTCGATGGGTATCAGGCTGGAAGAGATGACCTGGGGGTCGTGGATGCCGCACAAGGTCAAGCTTGCCGTTTCAGGTTGTCCACGTAACTGCGCTGAGGCAACCATCAAGGATCTGGGCGTGGTCGCTGTCGATTCGGGTTGGGAAATACACATCGGCGGTAATGGCGGCATTAAGGTGCGTGTCACAGACTTCCTGATCAAGGTTGAAACAATGGACGATGTCCTAGAATACACCGCAGCCTTCCTGCAACTCTACCGGGAACAGGCACGGTATCTTGAACGAACCGCGCCATGGGTTGAGCGTGTTGGCCCGCATTATATAAAGGAACAGCTTGTCGATAATACTGAAAACCGCAAAGTCTATGCAGCGCGTTTTCATAAATCACAGAAATATTCACAGGATGATCCGTGGAAACAGCGCGCTGAAGGTGAAGATGCGCATGAGTTCACTCCACTGAAATTGATCAAGGAAGTGGCGTAAACAACTCAAACGAACATCGCTTTGGAGTAATGATAATGAGCAACTGGATTGAAGTATGCGCCCTGGAAGAAATTCCGCCGATGGGTGCCCGTGTTATCGAACAGATGAACTGTAACATTGCGCTATTCCGCACCAGGGGCGATCAGGTTTTTGCGCTGAATGACCGCTGCCCTCATAAGGGCGGTCCCTTGTCTCAAGGTATTGTTTTTGATACCCGTGTTGCCTGCCCAATGCACGATTGGATCATCGACCTTGCATCCGGTGAGGCCTGTGGTCCGGATAATGGTTGCACCAATACTTATCCCGTCAAGATCGAAAATGGTCACGTGTTCATTACGCTAACAGAAAATGCAACGGCAGCTGCCTGAGCAGGACTCACGTACCGATCACCATGCTGTTTGGAAGGAAACACAAAAACCCGATCACACTTGCTGGCAAGGGAACTAGGGGGCTATAGACTGGAAGTACACAACCTGCGGCTATTGCTCCACAGATTGTTCTATTGAAGTGAGTATAGACAAAAACGGAAATGCTGCGGGTACCAGATATGCCGGGGGTTTCTTCTGGCGTAATCGAGGCTTTGAGGCGCATGCCAAAGCATCCGGACTCGCCCTGATGCCACAAACAGGCGTGATCCCTGACGCACATTAGGTACTGGCGCCCGTCCGGCATCACTAGTCAAAATTCGTACCTGCCGCAAGGCATAATTACTTGCGGCCGGTTCCAAGGGGGAGCGCTACCGCCTCTCCCTTCAAGAGTTCCCCATTGGGAAGGTGCCCGCTGCAAGCGGTGGGTTAATCAAGAATTAATCATAATAATCATTAGCTTATAGAGCATTTCTGTCAGACCGATTGACACTCGCGGTGTTGAATGGGCGCCTTGGGGCACTGGACTCACACCCAGAACGCACTAACCTACAAGACCCAGTCCACCACAATGGTTGCCGGGTTCAAATGACAGGCATAGCAACAATGTGTCGAGGTCTTACGCACAATCCACTTGTCTTAAAAGGACGGCAAACGGCTTTTGCCAAAGAACTGATCCAGGATAATCAGCCGGAAGACGAGGACAAGGCAGAAGATGGCTTGCGTTGCAGTGAATGCACGCAATTTATAACCAGTGCTGAATCACGCATCACGGTCGCCGGATCACATGAACATCACTGCACAAATCCACACGGAGTAACGTTCGCAATAGGCTGTTTTGGTCATGCGCCCGGTTGCACCGGGGTGGGTAGTCCGACACTGGATCACACATGGTTTCCTGGTTACCGTTGGCGCATTACGCTGTGTTCAGGTTGTTCGGCCCATCTTGGCTGGATCTTTGAAGCAGCCGATGGCAACCTGTTCTTCGGCCTGATTCTGGACCGGCTCCTAGAAGAACAATGATGTGCTAGCCCCCCGGTCAATGGCAGGCTGCATAAAATATGGATACTGCTGATCTGAAACCGGATCATGTCTGATAACACCTGCTTCGATGGATCGTAGTCAGGCGACGTTCCGTATATACTACCTCGGCTTTAACATAACAATATAAGCAAATTCGGAATATCAGGATCAGCATCATGGATGCAGAAAATTCGGAAATCTTTGGTAAATACGAGGTCCATGAAGAAATAGGCCGTGGCAACATGGGTATCGTTTACAGGGCGTATGACCCACTCAACGACCGGGATGTTGCGGTCAAGGTTGCCAAGGAAGAGGTTTTCGAAGACGAGTTACAGGGAGAGACCTTTCGCAAGTTGTTCTACAACGAGGCCCGGATGGCAACCATCCTGAGTCACCCGAATATTCTTCAGGTATACGATGCAAACCTGGAAGGCGACAAGGCCTATATTGTCATGGAACTCGTGCGTGGGGCGGCCACACTAGGCGAATATTGCAAGATCGATAACCTGATGCCGATTGATAAGGTTGTCGAAATTGTTTTCAAATGCGGCAAGGCACTTGACTATGCGCACAAACAAGGCGTTGTCCATAGAGACGTCAAACCAAACAACATTCTTCTTACTGAAGACCAAAACGTAAAGATTTGCGATTTCAGCATCTCTTATATCAACCGTGCGGATGTTACTGAAACACAAGTAACAGGTTTGCTTGGCTCTCCGCTCTATATGTCGCCTGAGCAATTACGGGAGGAGCCTGTAACAAACCAGACTGACATATTTGCTCTGGGACTTGTGATGTATGAATTACTTACAGGCAAGCATCCATTTGTTGCAAACAAATTCTCGTTGATCATGAATAAGATCCTGAATGATAGGCATCAACCAATTCGTGATCACAGGTCTGATTTACCTGTGGTGTTAGCCAGAATCGTTGATAAGGCGTTAAACAAGGATACCGGGAAGCGCTACAAACAATGCATTGATTTTGCTGCTGATTTGAGCATTGCTTTTGATTCGCTCGAAAAGCCGAAGCAAGAAGTTTCGGATCAGGAGCGCTTCCTGAAAATCAAGTCACTTGCCTTCTTCAAGGATTTCCCAGACAACGAGATTTGGGAAATTATGCGTGCAAGCACCTGGGAAGACTTTCAGTCAGGTGACCCAATTATCACGGAAGGAGAGATTGATGATGCCTTTTATATTCTCGTTTCTGGCGATGTCAGTGTGCAAAAAGGTGATCGTCAACTCGGCAGGCTAACAAAGGGCGATTGCTTCGGTGAAATGGGTTACATATCAAAAACACAACGAACTGCCAGTATATATGCGTCGTCCGAGGTGTCCTTGTTAAAAGCAAAGGCTACTTTAATGGAAAAGGCTTCTCTATCCTGCCAGCTCCGATTTACAAAAGTGTTCCTGTATACCCTGATACATCGACTGTCTCAAACAACCAAGAAAATGACAGGTAACTGATTGTTGCTCGATCTATCCAATGAGCCAGGAACAGCTGAGCACCGAAGAAAGAATCCTGCGCTTGATGCGCAAGGTTTTGATAGATGTAGTCAAGGACACAACGATCGAGCCTGGTCTGAAACACCCTTTAAAGAACAACACTATCGACGAAATACGTCATGCGCTCGAGCTGATTACCGCGAGACAAAAAGAACTGGCTGAATTGCGCGGTCAATCATGGGACCACAGGCCACGCTTTGCAGATGAGCCAAAAGAAAATGTTGTGGTCAGCATCGACTCGATGAAAGACCGACACAACAAAGGCAAAGAGGATACTTAACTGCCAAAATCACTGGAAGTGATCTACTTTAAAAGCAATACAGCCACAATCAATGCCAGCAGAATAAAGCCTGCGGCCATCATCATCATCATGCGCGTCATGCGCTTGAGTTTCTGTTCCTCGGAATGCTCGCCTTGGAGTTCTGCAAGAAATTCTTCGACAACAGGCGTTCTATCCCCTCTCTCGAATGCCAGAACATGCCTAAGTGCCTTGTTCTGCATTCTTGTCAGCGAGGGAATAGCAGCAGGGGACATGCCGTGATCTCGAGCCATGGTTGCAGGATATTTATCGAAAGGATGTCTGCCTGACAACAATATATATGTAACCACGCCAAGCCCATAGATATCATCCTGCTCATCGGGTGGCTCGTCTTCCAGCATCTCGCAACTTGCATAGGCAGGCGTCAATGCGCCCAATTTTCCGGCATCAAAAACAGTAGTTTCAGACTGCCCAGGTTTCTTGATTGCGCGCGCAATTCCGAAATCCAGTACTTTCACCGCATCATCTTTTGTTAGAAATGCGTTGCCAGGTTTGAAATCTGAATGCACAATCCTTCGATGATGCGCAAAGGCCAACGCGGCGCCAAGTCCTTTGATGATTGGCCAAGCCTCCTTAAACGACAGTCCCTTTTCAGGCAGGTCATCTTTCATAAAGTCATTCAGCGGTTTCCCCTCGAGTAATTCCATGGTCATATAGACCATGCCGCCTGTGCGATCGAAATCAAAAACAGTCGCAATATTGGGGTGTGCAAGCTTCTGAGTACGACTGCATTCACGCTGCAACGTGATGAAAGATTCCGGGTGTTTCTTGAAATCCTCGTTCAGTACCTTAATTGCTACGTATGGATTCCGGTCTTTTGCTTCAACCTTGATCAGATCACACGCCTTGTACACGATTCCCATGCCGCCTACGCCAAGCTGACCTTCCAATTCGAAACGACCCTTGATGACACTACCAACGCCGACTTTCGCAACACCTTGATCGGCAGTTTTAGTAAAAATTTGTGTCTTTTCCCTTTTATCTTCCTCGGCTTCGGCTTCGGTCACCGCCATGACGTCAGCTGACACGATGTCCTCTAATAGTTTGTGATACTGGATGTCGTCCAGACTACCTGCCTCATGCGCAGAGTCCAGCAACATCATCAGATCTGATGATGCCTGTGGATTTTCCTTTATATACACATCAACGCGATTGGCCAATCCATCAAAGTCGATTGACCCGTTTGAAAAAGCATCTAATTGTTCTTTGAGATCGCTCACGACATTCATAAAGTGACATTATTATTATCCACGCACAGTCTGTCTAAAATAACGTTGAAATTCAAGGTCTTTTTGTATATTAGACGGCATACCGGTGTAGTCGCATCCGATTCCTGCCAACCAGCCTCGCCGGCGGATATTGAGTACGCCCTTCTGCCTGCCCGGAGCTGCCCTTGATTATATTGGGGTGTTATGAAATTCGTGATTAATTGCATGACAATACCTGTCGACTCCTGCCTGAAACAGTCTCGATGGTGCGTGCTGTGGCCTGTGGTATGCTGCACAGCGCCATGGTGTGCAGTAGCTTAAGGAAACTTAAGATTTATTCAGCGTTTCCTTAAGTAAGATTTGCGATAGCGTTCTCTGACAACTAGTACATGTGGGAGAGCATGGATGCCGGTCACCGAAACTCGTCCATATATAACCTGAAGGTTACAATTCAATACCCTATGAATAGCCTCTGGAACGATCAAGAAGCGGCGCAATTTACAACTGACCTGCAGCTTAGAGTCTATACATCGAGACTGCTGGGGCGCGATCCTTCGTTGGTGCTACATGGCGGCGGCAATACTTCTGTCAAAATCAGTGAACAAAATATGCTTGGAGAGGCTGAAGATATTCTCTATGTGAAAGGCAGCGGTTGGGACCTGGAAACCATCGCAGAAGATGGCTTCTCACCGGTCAAGCTGGAATATCTGCAAAAGCTGGCGGAACTGGGTGCATTATCCGATCCGGAAATGGTCAATGAATTGCGCACACACATGACGCGAGCCACTGCACCCACCCCTTCTGTGGAGGCAATTTTACATGCCATCTTGCCGTTTAAATACGTTGACCATACCCATGCCGATGTCATCATCACGATTACGAATACGCCCAATGGCGAATCCCGCGTGCGTAAGCTATTTGGTGATTCGGTTGTTGTCATCCCATATGT
>BTQO01000048.1:0-8816 GCA_036985915.1 Gammaproteobacteria bacterium
TGCAATTACGTGTCACCAGCGTGGGTGGGCAACACTCGGGAAACCAGGCAGTGAAGAGTTTTTCATTGCAATCACGCAGGCTGTCAGGGCGGTTGACGATCAGCAGACCTTGTTCCATGGCCTGCTCCAGGAGATAGGTGGTATAGATATACTCCATATCGAACGGAGGATCCTTGCGCATCAATAGTACATCCAGTGATGCCAGGGGCATTTTCGTGGCGTCACCCAGTTCAAACCATCGCCGCGTGTCGTCAAACACGGCGACTGTCCGCATGCGTGCATAGGTGACACCATCCCGAAGGTACAGATCCGGCACTTCCATATAATGCGTTTGCCAGTCTCGCTTCTGCGCCTCAAGCAAAAGCGCGAAGCTTGAGTCCTTTTGGGGTTTGATGGAATCGATAGGATCCATCACGATACCAAGCGAGATCGACATGCTGTTGTTATGCTTAGTTAAGTTGGCGCTTTTCCGGTGTGTTGTGTGTAGCGGCGATTTCCCGGGCTGCGGCGAGCATCGCCAGACGTCCGACGACACCGTAGGCATAAAACCGGTTTGGTGCGGCATCCGGGTCGCGAGGCATGTCCGGGTTGCTACAGGGTTCAGCAAAGGCCAGGGGTTCGAAGTGCATACCGGGTGCATTCAGGTTTTCGTTGGGGCCACGCCGGGTGTGGACTCGATAAAACCCACCAACAACAAAGCGATCGATCATATACACAACGGGTTCGGCAACGGCCTCGGTCTCACCCCAGGTTTCATAGGTATGCACGCCTTCTTGCATGATGACGCGTCGTACCTCGACACCGCCCTTGGTGGTCGACATCTTGACACGCTGCTTGCGGTTTAGGCTGCGGATGTCGTCTGGGCTCTCTACGGTCATCACCGCCATGCCATAGGTGCCTGCATCCGCTTTTACAATCACAAATGGCTTGGTATCTATTTGATATTCTTTGTATTTCTTTTGAATGGTGGCGAGTAATGCTTGCACGTTGTCCGCCAGGCAATCCTCGCCTTCGCGCTTGACGAAGTTGATTTCGCCGCAGTTCCGAAACAGGGGATCGACCAACCAGGGATCAATTTCTGCCATCGTTGCAAAGGTTTTAGCCAGTTCCCGATAAACCTTAAAATGCCCTGACTTCAGTCGCTTAGCCCAACCCAGGTCTACAGGCGGCGTGACGATTTGTGACAGTCCATTGAGTACGCCGGCCGAATCGCTGGACATATCGTTATTGAGAATGATTAGACACGGATCATAATCACCTGCGACCAGGCGGTCGTCTTTTCGGGTGACGGGCAGTACGCTTACTATGCGTCCCGAAGGCAGGTTATGCGTCACAGGCGTATCCAGCGATAAGGCCGCAATGCGCGTTTCAAATCCTGCCTTATCAATCAAATTTTCCAGTGTCGCGAGACTTTCCAGATAAAACATATTCCGTGTATGGCCTTCCGGTATGATCATGACACGTATTGCATCCGGGCAGAATCGTTCTATGGCGGATTGAATGGCCTGCATGCTGAGTGGTTCAAAGACCGGATTCAGGTTGTTGAAGCCGGCGGGGAACAGGTTGGTGTCAACAGGTGCCAGCTTAAACCCCGAATTGCGCAGGTCAACGGACGTGTAAAAGGGTGCAGGCGTATGTCGCCATTGGGCTCGAAACCACCCCTCGATCTGATGTTGACGATCAAGCAGGTGCGATTCCAATTCACACAATGGCCCCGACATAGCTGTGGTCAAATAGGGTACAGCGGGCCGTGTTTCTGCGTGGGTCATATGATAAAGCGTATTTCGGATAAAAAAAGCAGGACTGGCTAGGTTAGCTACGCTAGAGTAATGGCCGTAAAATCAGGTCGCATTTTGCTTGAGCCTGGATAAATTTTGACACATTTTTTGCCTAGTAAGCAGTTACTTATTGATTATACTTTGTTTATTATGTGAATAGAGCCTTATCCTTGAGGCGTGCAAGGATTAATTGATCAGGTGAAGGGGGAGTATGGTGACCACAGAGGTGGCGCAGGAGCCTAAATTCAGCGGTCTGAAGGTTATGGTGATCGACGATAGCAAGACGATACGCCGCACTGCCGAGACATTGCTGAAGAAGGCGGGCTGTGAGGTGTTGACGGCAAATGATGGTTTTGAGGCGCTGGCCATGATCGTGGACCAAAAACCCGACATTATCTTTGTCGACATCATGATGCCGCGTCTGGATGGTTACCAGACCTGCGCCTTGATCAAAAACAATAGTACGTTCAAAACCACGCCCGTCATCATGTTATCCAGTAAAGACGGATTATTTGACAAGGCGCGTGGCAAAATCGTTGGGTCAGAGCAATACTTGACCAAACCGTTTACCAAAAAGGAATTACTCGGAGCAATCGGACGCTTTGTGCGTCCGGCTGAGCAGGTAACAACATGAAATTAAGCAGGAGGACGAGCGAATGGCACGGATACTTTTAGTAGAAGACTCCCCCACGGACCGGCAGGCAATTAAGGCGTTGCTGGATAATATCGGACACTCGGTATCACTCGCGTCCAGTGGAGAAGAAGGTGTGGAAAAGGCAAAGGCTGAACATCCGGATCTGATATTAATGGACATTGTGATGCCCGGGATGAACGGCTTTAAGGCAACACGCACCATCAGCAAGGATCCTGATACTGCATCAATACCGATCATCATGCTTTCCTCAAAGTCCGAAACATCGGATATGGAATGGGCCAAGCGGCAAGGGGCCACGGGCTACCTCATCAAGCCTGCCAGCGAGTCAGATCTGGCCAAGGCCATTGATAGCACACTTGGGTAGTTGATCGCAGGAACGCACCATGAGCGCAGATATGCCAGACCCACTTAAATTGCTGCTTGATATCGAAAAGCGCAGCCACCAGGTGGGTAGTGAGTTGTTTGCACCGCCAGCAAGCAAACCCGAATGGCGCGGTATTGTCTTTCGTGTCGGTGAACTGACCTTGGCCGTATCGGACGCAGATGTGAGTGAAATGCTGACCATACCAGATGTAACCTGGGTACCCGGTTCACAGACTTGGTTACTTGGTATAGCCAACGTGCGCGGTGAATTGGTGCCGGTGGTAGATCTTAGACGGTTTTTATTTGAAGAGCCCGTGAATGAAGATAAGCACACCCGTGTGTTGATCTTGCATCATCGTCTGGTTAGGACCGGCTTAATGGTGGATGAAGTCTGGGGTATGCAGCGTTTTCTGGTTGAGACACATACCGATACGATTCCAGAATCAACCCAGCCGGTACGGGCGTATTTAAATGGTTCGTATGCTGACGAGGCGCAGCGAATAGCGGTTTTGAGTGTGCATACACTGGTCGAAGATGAGCGTTTTTTAAGGGCCGCTGCATAGTGGACAGCGATTGCACAATTAACAAGCAAGCGTTTGAAGTGTAGACGTCGACTGTAGTTCGACATCAGAGGGGGTTAAAAAGCATGAAAGTTCAAGGAGATGTTATCAAGGCGCTTCCTGCAGATACCAATCTCAGGAATGTGGCGCTGTTTGGGCTACTTGGTATTTTTCTGGTTGCTTCCATTGCGATCTTCAGTCAAGTGCTGGTTGAATCAGAGTACGAACGACAGTATCTGAAAGTGGCCGGTGACATCAGGCTGCTCTCACAGCAGATGCCTACCTATGCACGTGCAGCGGCAGCGGGTGATTCAGAAGGATTCAAGCTACTCGAGGCCAGGCGTGCTGATATGGAATCCAATATTGTGATCCTGGCCAAGGGTGACAGTGCTACCGGGCTTCCCCCGCTCCTGGGAACTGCGCGCGGTCAGTTCAACATGTTAACAAGAACCTGGCAGACGTTACGCGATGCAACAAATGTAATTACTGGTAACGCTGAGGCAATGCTCAAGATTCAGGAAATCGCAGAAAACTTTGCAACAACCAAGCCGCAATTGCAGGCGCTGCTTGATGAAGCATCCAGTTTGCTCATCGAGGCAGGTGAAACACAACAGCAGGTATATTTTGCCTCTCGCCAGATCCTGTTCTCAGAGCGCATGGTCACCAGTTTGGGCACTATTCTTAAGGGTGGCGTTGGTTCTGCAACGGCCGCCGCCAGGTTCGGACAGGATGCGAAATTTTTCCGCCAATCACTGGATGACATGATCAAAGGCAGTGAAGAACGCGGTATCCAGGCCGTTGCCGATCCTGGCGCGATTGAATTACTGCAGCAAACATCGGAAATCTTCAAGGAGCTCGAGGGTAATGTCGAGCAACTTCTCACCACGTCGCCAGAATTCTTCCTGGTGCGTGAAGCCGCTGATGCAGTTTTTGCTGGCAGCCAGACATTGTTGAGCAATACCGATGAACTGATTGCGACTATCGGCACCGAGACAGGCGGCACCGGCATCGTCAGCACTACCGCGGGTAATATCTCGGTTGGTATGGTTGTTCTGATCCTGGTGCTTTTAGGTGTGCTGCTGCTGCGTGATGCGAAACGCCGTGAACGTGAAGCGCAAATAAGTGCCAAGGAAGTTGCAGAGGCCGGTGAGGCGCAGAACAATGCGGTGATACGTTTGCTCGATGAGATCGATGCACTGCAAGACGGCGATCTGACCGTTGAGGCTTCGGTGGACGAGGCCTATACAGGCGCCATTGCAGATGCCATCAACTCTGCTATTGAAACCATGCGCACCCTGGTATCGTCGATTAACACAACTTCGGTTGAAGTCGCCAAATCAGCAGAAGGTACAGAGTCAACCGCAAAGCAACTCGCTGAGGCCTCAGATCGACAATCCAAACAGATTATCGACGCTACCGGTACAGTTGACTCAATGGCCCGTTCGCTCGAAAAGGTGTCTGCGGATGCCGCCGAGTCTGCTGAGGTAGCCGGACGGTCGGTGGACACGGCCCACAAGGGTGGCGAGGCCGTGCGTAACACCATCGATGGCATGAACATTATTCGTGAGCAGATTCAGGAGACATCAAAACGAATCAAGCGTCTCGGTGAAAGCTCGCAGGAGATTGGTGAGATCATCGGGTTGATTAACGATATTGCCGACCAGACCAACATTCTTGCATTGAACGCTGCTATTCAGGCTTCCGCGGCTGGTGAGGCAGGCCGTGGGTTTGCAGTGGTTGCCGATGAAGTGCAACGCCTTGCTGAGCGCTCTACCAACGCAACAAGACAGATTGAGAATCTGGTCAAGGCGATTCAGGCGGATACCAACGACGCCGTGATCTCCATGGAACAAACCACCGCTGAGGTGGTGAAGGGTGCAAAACTTGCTCAAGGGGCCGGTACATCGCTGGATGAAATCGAAAAGGAGTCGAAAAATATCTCGAATCTAGTTCAGGATATTTCACAGACGGCCAGTCAACATGCGGCAGGTGCTGCGCGTATTTCTGAGGCCATGAAACAGATTCAGCAAATTACCGCGCAAAACTCGCAAAGTACGACAGAAACAGCAGAGTCAATCGGTGCCTTGGCCACCATGGCGGCGCGACTCAGAGAATCAGTGGAAGGTTTCCGATTGCCGCAATAAACCATTAACTAGCATCTGATTGAAGCGCTTATAAAGCCAGTTCAATGAGTCAGGCCGACGACAACAAACGCAGTTCCCTTACCTGGGTCAAGCCCGAGATTGATAAATCGCTACACGTTGCGAGAAAGGCGCTCGAGGCACTGGTAGAGGATGAGTCTGAGGTTGATGCCGGTGAGGGTTTGCTGGCAACCAAACAGGCCCTGCAACAGGTGCGTGGCACACTCCAAATGGTGCAATTGCATGGTGCCGGCATCCTGGCTGAAGAACTGGAGAAGCTAGCCGCTGTATTGGCATCGGGAAAACTCGAGCGAACCGAGATCCGTTATGAGATGCTCATGCGTGGCATTCTTCAGATGCCCGACTATCTTGAACGCGTTATCAGCGGTCAATCCGATACAGCCTCTGTGCTGTTGCCATTGATCAACGATGTCCGATCAGCTCGCGATCAAAAGTCACTCGCCGAGATGGCGGTATTCGTGCCCAGTGTCGAAGGCATCCTGCCAGCGGACGCGGTTACCAAAGGGGAACCAGAGGAGCCTTTGCAACACCTTGCCAAGCGTCTTCGGCATAAATACCACCTTGGGTTATTGGGCTGGTTTAGGCAACGAAACTCCAGGAAATCACTTAAGCAACTGGCAGACATATTGACCATGGAGCAGTTGGCTGCACGTACTGCGAACGCGATCCAGTTGCTGTGGATTGCCAATGCCCTGGTGGAGTCTTTAATCGATAGAGGGCTCGAGGACGATGCGCCGGTAAAACCACTGTTAGGTCAGGTCGATCGTCAAATCAAACAGGTCATCGATCATGGTGAACAGGCACTGACAGACGCATCACCGGATGAGTTGATCCGTCTCATGTTGTACTACGTCGCTGTTTCCGATGCACATGGTGCGTATGTAACTGCCGTCGTAAACGCGTTTGACCTGCGCGCACAGGTACCTGATCGTCAACAACTGGCCGAGCAACAGGAAGCCATGAAAGGCCCCAATCTGGCGGCCATGGGTATGGTTGTCGAGGGGATTATCGAGGAGCTCGATCATGCCAAGGATGCGCTGGATATGTATGTGCGGGCCGATTCAATCGATGTCGGGAAGTTGCAAACATTTGTACAGCATGTGCGCAAGGTCGGTGACATCGTCGCCATGCTCGGTCAGGAGGATCTGCGTAACGAAATTAACGACTGGTGCGAACGGCTTGGAGAGGTATCCCAGGATTCTGAAGAAAGTGCCGGAGCCGAGAATCTGGCTGGTTTTTTGTTGAAAGTAGAGTCACGCGTACGACAGCTTTCAGGGTTCAAGGCAGCGCGTGAATCATCACCACAACTGGCATCCGGTGCAACCTCGCTTACGGTTTCTGGAATGGTGGATATCAAAAAGGCAATGCTCCGTGAAGTATCGGTCAATCTTGCCAATGCCAAGGATGCAATCAGCGTTTTTGTCACCGACTCGGATGAGCGGCCACGTCTTGAGACTGCTGCTGCGCAAATGCGTCAGGTGGTAGGTGGCTTGATAATTGCCGAGGATAAGCGGTGTGCGGAATTGTGTGATGGTGTGGCGCGGTATCTCAAGGAAGCACTGGTTGATGGTCAAATCACCCCAACGGAGGAACAGGCTGAAACATTAGCCGAGGTGATTACCAGTATTGAATATCATCTGGAAGCCATCATGGAAGATCGCCCATCCCTTGGCGACAGTCTTGATCTTGCCGATGCTGGGCTCGATATGCTCGGCTATGCACCCGAAGGAGAGGTAGGATTAGAGGCGTTAGCAGCAGAAATCGAGACCGGCGATGAAGTATCTGATTCAATCGTTCTGGATGCCGTATCCGAGGATCTCGAAGAAATCGCCCAGGATTTAACCGCTGTAGTAACGCCTACGACTGAGCCAATCGGCCAGCAACCGCCTGCCGGTGAGCTTGAGATTACACCGGAGTTGGTCGCCGACGCATTTACCACACCGGAACAGGAACTGGGCGATCAGTCCTTAGCCGAATCCGTGCCCGAACTGACCGATGAAACTGAAGCCGAAGTTGAAGAGATCGAGGTTGTAGCGCCCGAAGAAAGCGAGGATGAACTCAAGCAACGACTGACAGATGAGGGACAAGAGGTTGTGGCAGTTGAGACACCCGCTGCCACCCTCGAAGAGGAACTGCCAGCTGACGTTGAAGAAATTGAAGTAGCACCGCTCGAAGAAAGCGAAGAAGACATGCGGAGCCGCGTGAGTGAGCGTCTTGTAGATGAAGATGCTGTCGCCTTGCCGGTGGCAGAAGTAGATGAGGCAGCCCAGGAAGCTACTGTTGAGGAAGTGGCGTTGGAAAGTACCGCTGGTGCAGCGGATGAGCCGGTGACTGGCATCGAGCCACTTGTATCAATACCACCACAGGTACAAGCGGCTGTGCTTACACCCCTGGGCGAAGATCTGGATCCGGAGATACTCGAGATCTTTATTGAGGAAGCCGGTGAGGTTGAACAGCAGATCAAGGAGTATTTTCCGAAGTGGCGCGAGGACCCAAGCGATAAGAATGCGCTGACCATCGTTCGGCGAAATTTCCATACACTAAAGGGCAGTGGCCGCATGGTTGGTGCAGTCTTGATCGGAGAGTTTGCCTGGGCCATTGAGATTATGCTCAACCGGGTAATCGATGGCACGATCGAGGCATCACCCAATGTATTTTCTACCACGGATGCCGCACTTCGCATGTTACCAGCGATGATTCGTCAGCTTGAAGGCGAACAGGCAGAGGACGATCTGGGTGTGACCAACCTGATGGCACGTGCGCACGCGATTGCTGAAGGTCAATTGGCTGCTGATCATGATAATGAAGAGCGTGAAGTCGATGTCAGTCAGGCAGCGATGTTGGCACTGGATTATGAAGAGGCACCGGAAGATTCTGAGGCCGGGAAAGCTGCTGAATTAAGTGATAGTGATATTTATAAATCTCTTCGTGGCGTGTATCTGGAAGAAGCGCACAGTCACCTGGTAAAGCTTAGGGCATTTACCAGTGATTGCGACCCGGATGAGGCTCCATGCGCGATTGATGAGCCTCTCATTCGTGCAGTTCATACATTGCACGGTAGTTCAAAGACCGCTGGTGTCAGTAGTGTTGCCGAGATGTGTGATCCGCTCGAATCCATTTTGCAGTATCTTTTCACAGATGCCCTGAATATGGATAGTGAATTACTTGGACTCACCAAACAGGTTGTGAATCATATCGAGGCGATCGTCAATGCCTTGAAAAACGAGCAATCAGAGCCTGAGCGTGGTCAAGCCTTGCTGGCCGGATTGCAGGATCGTTTGGTGTTAGAAGATTCCAA
>BTQO01000049.1:0-8742 GCA_036985915.1 Gammaproteobacteria bacterium
ACCTGACGCTGGGGTAGCGGTATTGACTTGCCGACACGGATGAACGCCTGACGACCTTCCAGAACTTGCACGCGCTGTTCGCTATCATTGTCGCTGTAGCTGTCTCTTCTGACGATTCCGCCGCGGATGGCACTATCGCCATCACGGCCTTCCAAAATGAGGCCGCGCCTGGGAACAGGGCCACCTGTGCGTATGCGTGCATGGCCCGACTGTGTATCGATTGCAGCACCCATGGCATCGGTTGATCGATCGCTTTTTCGTCCCTGCCGCACCGTAATCATCAGGTTTCTCGCGGGGCGATCAATTTTTTCAAGAAGATCGCGAACTAAAGCAATTTGCCCAGGTGTTGCACGTATGATGAGTTGATTACTCATGCCTGTAACGGTCCCCCCAGGTATAACCAGTGGCCGGACTACCTCGACCATTTCCTGGACGGTACGGTGTTTGAGCGGAATAATTTCAATCGCGTCCTGACCAGCAGTACTTACCCAGCTGACCGCAAGAAGCGATAAAAATATGATTATGCGGTTATGCGCTGGCATAGTATTCAGGCATAAATTCGCCTGGTCTCGGGGTCTGGTGAACTTAATCCCCATACTTCGTTAAAAAGTCCCGCAAGATCCACCGCCTGCATTGGGCTGTAGAAATTGGCTATGCCCTCGAATCGATCAGAGAACTGACGATGTATCACACCGTATTTATCGACCAGAATAAAAGCCTCGTTAAAGGATGAATAGTGTGGACTGGGCTTACGTATCTCAAAAAACGTACTTAGGTGGCGTGCAAGGTCGACCAGTTTGTGGCCGCTTTTGGCTATCTTTTCCGAGTCCTGCACGAGAATTTGTATCTTGGAGAAACGGCTGCGTAGTGCCAGCACTTTGGTAGCGTCGACAAAATCGGCAGTATTAAAAATCGCAGGGTCAAGGTTTCTGGTAAATATGCGCAGTGTTGCATGTGCCTGCTTGACCATGGCGCAGGCAACGATCTGATGGTCTTCGCAGGTTTCAAGCAGAATGTCCCGGTTGGTCTGTCCAAGCAGAAATTCATCGGGTCGTTCACTGACATCATGGGCATGAGCAATATCAGGTGATTGATTCTCGTTGTGTTCAGCCATCTGCTGCCTCTTGAAGTTGACCGTGTCAAGTTGATTGTAGCAGTTCCCGTCCGTGTGCTGTGACCAGCTCTAAACGTGCAATTAGCTTTGAACCAGAGTGTTCTTAGGCCGGTGAGCAGCCGTCCTATATCGCGATAGCGCTCGTCTGTAATCACCACGTCATCTATTGTATCGATCATCATGATCAACAGGCCATCGAATGGCCAGTTTGGCAGAATGTTAAACTGCACCATGATCGCAGCTTACTAGAGCACATGCTGTTCAGTATCCGGCACCAGCACGGTCTGTTGTTGTTCGGCCGGGAGGCTAAAATCGTCATGCGTAAACGGCCTATGGTGCACGGTCCGCTGACGGCATCGCCGGGTGATTAATCGGCATGGGTTAAGTGCAGGAACGGCCAACTCAAGCAAGTCGTTGGGATGAATTGGTGTGGTAAATCCAGGAACCGCGCTTGGGACCTGTAACGGGCGTTTTTGTCGGAGCGGTTAATGGCTCGTTGAGCCGAGGATGCCGTGCTTTGCCAAATCGATACAAGCTTATGGCAATGGGGGCGAAAAAAAACCCGGCGTTTTGCGGGGTGCCGGGTTTAACTAACTCATGCCAACTGGGGGGAACAGTTTCAGCATGCAATAATCATAGTCTGTGGAATCGATTCGGATTGTGAACTGGGTCACAAAACTGAATATTGGTAGTCTGGGTTGAAAAACATTAAAACTATAATATAATCAGAAGGATAGTCTATATTTATAATGTAATTTATTAGAAAGAGCCCCAGACTGTGCTGGGTGGGTTGCACAGCCGGGGCCGGGTGTGAGGGCACAGGAGGCTTTATTTGGGGAATAAAGGAGAGCATATATAATCGCTCGACCCCGATGCTTTCACGGGCCCAAGTGTGGGGGAATCAGGGAGCGGTTTTTGAGAGGTCCGTCACAGGTTGATAGCCAAGCCCCTTAAGCGGTATGAATGGGCAGACAACCGGTGCTTGTGATCAATAAATACCATCGCCGCAAGGGCAGGGATAAGCGGCCCGGTTGTGAATCGATTCAAATTTCCTTGGCCAGGCGGGCCGCAATACCGGTGTAGGCCGAGGGTGTCAGTTCAGTTAAGACCTTTTTGGCCTCATCGGGCAGGTCGAGTTCGTCCACAAAGGCCTTTAGTGAATCGGCCGATAACCGTTTTCCGCGTGTTAAGGCCTTTAGCTTTTCATAGGGCTGCTCAATACCATGGCGGCGCATTACGGTCTGTATCGCTTCGGCGAGCACTTCCCAGTTGGCATCAAGATCCTCGGCAAGCGTGCGTTCATCGGCTTCGAGTTTACCCAGGCCCTTGAGCAGGGATTCCAATGCAATCAATGTATGCGCAATGCCAATGCCCAGCGTGCGTAGCACGGTGGAGTCGGACAGGTCGCGTTGCAACCGTGAGACAGGTAGTTTGCTTGCCAGGTGTGCTAACAACGCATTGGCGATTCCAAGATTGCCTTCTGCATTTTCAAAATCAATTGGATTAACCTTATGTGGCATGGTTGATGAGCCCACTTCGCCAGCGATCGTTTTTTGCCTGAAATAACCTATTGAAATGTAGCTCCAGACATCACGCGCAAGGTCCAGGCAGATTTGATTAAACCGGGTGAGTGCATCGAGTAGCTCGGCAATATAATCATGCGGCTCGATTTGCGTTGTATAAGGGTTGGCATTAAGCCCCAGCCCTGTCACAAAAGACTGGCTGACCATGGGCCAGTCAACATCCGGGTAGGCAATGACGTGTGCATTGAAATTACCGACAGCACCATTCATTTTTCCCATGATGTTAATGCTGTCGATTGTGCCGCGTTGGCGTCTCAGCCGGGCGACGAAATTGGCCAGCTCCTTGCCCAACGTTGTGGGTGATGCGGGCTGGCCATGCGTGCGTGACAACATGGGCGCTTCTGCATGGGTATGTGCCATGTCAGCAAGGCTTGAGATTACTTTATCCATGGCAGGCAGAAGCGCTGAATCGCGAGCTTCCTTGAGCATCAGCGCATAGGCCAGGTTATTGATGTCTTCGGACGTGCAGGCAAAGTGAAAAAACTCGCTGATCGCTTCTAGTTCCGTATGATCCTTGATGCGCTCCTTGAGAAAGTATTCGACGGCTTTAACGTCATGGTTGGTTGTAGCCTCGATCGCTTTTACACGCCGGGCGTCTTCCACGCTGAAGCGTTCATTGATTGTGTTGAGCATGGATTCGGCATCGGCGCTGAAGGCGGGTACTTCAGGAATATCTGTTTGCCGGGAAAGTGCCTTTAGCCAGGCTATTTCCACGTAAACGCGGTAGCGGATCAGGCCGAATTCGCTGAAAATAGGCCTTAGTGAGGCAGTTTTGCTGGCGTAGCGACCGTCAACTGGCGATATGGCAGTGAGTGTATCAAGATCCATTCATCGATTCCGGTTAAATTGTATGTGCCCCGGGATTATATAAGATGGTGCGCCATAAGGAGGCTTTTATGGGAAAAGGTTACAGAGTTGAACACGACAGCATGGGGGCGCTCAAGGTGCCCGTTGATGCATTGTATGGTGCGCAAACACAACGTGCGGTCGACAATTTCCCGATCAGCAACCTTAAGATGCCGCGTGCATTCATTCAGGCCCTTGGATTAATCAAGGCCGCCGCGGCCAGGATGAATGCGCAGCTTGGGTTATTGCCGCCTGAGATTGCCGAGGCCATCGCACTTGCCGCCGGGAAAGTAGCCAACGGTGATTTTGATACCCATTTTCCAGTGGACGTGTTTCAGACCGGCTCTGGTACCAGTTCAAACATGAATGCAAATGAGGTCATAGCGCATTTGGCATCCGAGCAGATGGGTAAACCGGTTCACCCCAATGACCATGTGAATATGGGACAAAGCTCAAACGATGTTATTCCAACAGCGATTCACCTAAGCGCAAGTGTTGTGTTGAACAATTCGTTACTGCCGGCATTTGAACATCTGCAAACCGTGATCGAAGAAAAGGGCCTGTCTTTAGCCAGCGTAGTCACGACCGGGCGCACCCATTTGATGGATGCCATGCCGATTACACTGGGTCAGGCCCTGTCTGGTTGGGCCGCACAGGTGAAATTGGTACGCGAACGCTTACAGGATGTGCAAGCAAGACTGAATGCGCTGGCACAGGGTGGCACGGCGGTGGGTACGGGGATTAATGCCCATCCCGATTTTGGTGCCGGCGTTGCACGACTGTTGAGCCAGGAAACCGGGCTACCCTTTACCCAGGCCGATAATCTGTTTGCGGGATTGTCGAGCCAGGACACGGCGGTGGAGCTTTCCGGTGTGCTGAATACAGCGGCCGTAGCCCTGATGAAGATCGCCAACGACCTGCGTTGGATGAATGCCGGGCCGTTGGCGGGTATAGGCGAAATTGCCTTGCCTGCCTTGCAGCCTGGCAGTTCTATCATGCCGGGCAAGATCAATCCGGTTATCCCTGAGGCGGTTTGTATGGTCGCCGCTCAAGTGATGGGCAATCACACCACGATAACGGTGGCCGGGCAGGCGGGTAATTTCCAACTCAATGTCATGCTGCCCGTCATAGCCTATAACCTGCTGCAAGGTCTTGAACTGACCTCAAATGCAAGTCGGTTACTGGCAGACAATGCGATTGCAGGGTTTACCGTCAATGAGGCGCATATGCAGCATGCGCTGGCAAAGAATCCCATTCTAGTGACCGCGCTTAACCCGATTATCGGCTATGAACAGGGTGCAGCGATTGCCAAACGTGCCTATGCGGAAGGACGGTCGATCATCTCGGTTGCGCTGGAGATGACGGATCTGGATGAGGCTGAGCTACAACGATTGCTGGACCCGCTGTCGATGACCCGCGGCGGTATCGCAAAATAATTATTTTTTGGAATAAATACTTTCGGCTCCTGTGCCCGGAGGGTAAAAGCCGGGGGTATCTATTGCCTGTTTTTGCTTGATAAAAACGAACTGTTGTTGCCGCTGCCGGGCTGGCGGGTAAGCTTACAGGCGCTTAGACGGCGAGTTGACGCAACACATAATGCAAAATGCCGCCGTGGTTATAGTATTCGAACTCTTGCGGGGTATCGATGCGGATGCGCGCGGTAAACTCAATGTTGTTGCCACTGTGATCATCTAGTGCACGAATGCGTATGGTTTTCCCGTCACACTGTTCCAGGCTGTCGATTTCAAAACGTTCGCTACCGGTAAGCCCCAGGCTGTTGGCATTTTCGCCTGGCAGATACTCCAGTGGCAGCATGCCCATGCCAATCAGGTTGGAGCGATGAATGCGTTCATAGCTTTCGGCAATCACGGCCTTGACGCCAAGCAGACGTGGCCCCTTGGCTGCCCAGTCACGCGATGAACCGGTGCCATATTCCTTACCCGCGAGGATGATTAACGGGACATTTTCCTGTCGATACTTCATGGCCGCATCGTAAATACTCATTTCTTCACCATCCGGGAGATGCCGGGTGACACCGCCTTCGGTACCCGGTGCCAACCGGTTACGCAACCGGATGTTGGCAAAGGTCCCGCGCATCATGACTTCATGATTACCCCGGCGCGCGCCATAGGAATTAAAGTCGCTAAGTGCAACCCCCTGACTGACCAGATAACGACCTGCAGGACTGTTTGCCATGATGCTGCCCGCAGGCGAAATATGATCCGTTGTGACTGAGTCACCCAACAGCGCCAGCACGCGGGCGTCACGGATTGCGGCCGGGTTTTCCGGCCTTGACGTTATGCCCTCAAAGTACGGTGGATTTCGCACATAGGTGGAATCTTTCTGCCAGGGGTAGCGTGTACTTTTTTCCGCAACGAGTGAATTCCAGTGACTGTCGCCGGAGAATACATCCTGATAGGTGTCTTCAAACTGCGAACGGGTGACATTGGCGCTGATTTCGGCTTCAAGCTCTGCCTGTGCAGGCCAGACATCCTTTAAAAAGACCGGCTGCCCTTCATCATCTTCGCCCAGTGGGTCGTTGTATAAATCAATGTCCATGGTGCCTGCGAGTGCATAGGCCACTACAAGTGGCGGCGATGCAAGGTAATTCATACGAACCTCCGAATGCACCCGGCCTTCAAAATTGCGGTTACCGGACAGCACCGAGGCAACCACCAGGTTGCCTTCCTTAATGGCCTTGCTTACTGCATCGGGCAGGGGTCCAGAATTACCGATACAGGTTGTGCAGCCGTAGCCAACGATATTAAAGCCCAGTTGATCCAGCGGCTTCATGAGGCCGCTTTTTTCAAGGTAATTCGTCACCACGCGTGACCCAGGCGCCAGCGATGTTTTTACCCAGGGTTTAACGTGCAGGCCTCGCTCAATTGCTTTTTTGGCGACCAGTCCGGCACCTAGCATGACTGAAGGGTTGGAGGTGTTGGTGCAGGATGTGATCGCAGCAATTACCACGGCCCCGTTGTTGATGGCGACCTGTTTGTTATTGATCTGCGTTTCAATACTGCCTTTGGTGTCAATCTTGCGTTCACTGATAAGGTGCTTTGATGCATCTTGGTAGCTCGACTTGGCTGATTTAAGTGCAATGCGGTCTTGTGGTCTGTGCGGTCCAGCCAGGCTTGGTTCGACTTCGGCCAGATCCAGCGACAGTGTCTCGCTGTATGAAATTGCATCGTCATCCGGCTCGAAAAACATACCTTGAACGCGCATATAGGTTTCGACCAGTTGAATGTCTTGTTTGTCTCGACCAGACAGCCTCATGTAATTCAAGGTTTCATGGTCAACCGGGAAGATGCCGCAAGTAGCACCGTACTCGGGCGCCATGTTGGCAATCGTGGCACGGTTCGCAAGTGAAAGGTGTTGTGAGCCGTCGCCGAAAAATTCAATAAATTTGCCAACTACGCCATGTTGACGAAGCATCTCGGTAACCATGAGCACCATGTCTGTTGCCGTTGCACCTTCCGGTAGCTCACCTGTCAGTCGGAATCCAACAACCTTGGGTACCAGCATAGAGATGGGTTGTCCCAGCATAGCGGCTTCTGCTTCAATGCCGCCAACACCCCATCCGAGCACACCAAGGCCATTGATCATGGTTGTATGTGAATCGGTGCCGACTACAGTATCCGGATACGCGATGACACGCTCTCCTTCGGCGCTTGCAAAAACGACACGGGCAAGATACTCAAGGTTTACCTGATGCACGATACCGGTATCCGGCGGTACGACTTTAAAGTTTTGAAATGCTAACTGGCCCCATTTCAGAAAACTGTATCGCTCCTGATTTCGTTCGAATTCAATATCCGAGTTAAGGCGTGCGGCATCGTTGCTACCGAAATGATCAACCTGAACAGAATGGTCGATGACGAGCTCAGCCGGAATCAAGGGATTGATTCGATCCGGGTCGCCGTCGAGTTGCTGCATGGCATCGCGCATGGCGGCCAGGTCCACGATGGCGGGTACACCGGTAAAATCCTGCAACAGCACTCGAGCCGGCCGAAAGGCGATCTCGTTTGAAGATGAAGCCGTGGGATCCCAGTTGATCAGCGCTTCGATGTCGTCATGCGTTACCGTCGTGCCATCTTCGCAGCGCAGCAGATTTTCCAACAGGATTTTAAGTGAGAAGGGCAACCGCTTGATCTGCGCCTGGTTAGGTAAGGCATCCAGACGGAATATGTCGACCGTGGCGTCGCCGATCTCAAGTGTGCTTTTGGCACCAAAACTGTCAGTCATGACGTATTCACTCCCTGCTCGGAACATGCCGGTTGGAACCAGCCATTATAACGATACCGTGCACTGCCTTTCGTGCTATAGACATCCAGAACTGCGGGTCCAGGTGTTCAGGCCTGAAGCAGGGTGTCGATGGCATTCAGCAGCTTGCGACGCCCAAGCAATAGACCCAACCGTGTGCCGCCGCATTGTCGCCACAGCACCGTAGACCGGATACCCGAAAACAACATGGCACGAACCCGGTCGATATTGTCAGGTTGCGCCAGATACAATCGGTTGCCTTGTACCTGTATGCGGGACGATAGCGTACTGATGGTGGCTTCATAGAGCTCGCCGATACGCGAAATCTTTGCCGGGTCTAGCGGCGTGTTATTGCTAAACTCGTCATCGATGACCTTAAGGCCGGTGCTGATCCGCTCAAGAATATCAGCATGTTTACGGAGTTTGCCTTCCAGGTTCATCAAGAGAATGACGTAGCGGGTCGTCATCATGTCTGCACGTTCAAGGCGTTCGCCGATAACCTTCTTCACCAGTTTTAGTCCCCGTCGCACACCGGATATCCCACCGTACACGGTCTCGACGTCCTTCGCATCGGGTGTGAACAGGCTGTTAATCGAAGTTTCAGCAACTTCATTATCCCAATTGCCTATGGTAGCAATCTGATTGACCTGATGGGCAGACTGGAATAGACCCGACAGCGCCATGGCGCGTTCTGTGAGTGCATGTTTCATAACCAGCTTGTGACCGTTGCAATGTCCTTTTCTTTGATATGGGCTCGGGCTGCAATAATTCCACCACCCAGGCATAAATCATTATTGTAAAATACGATAGATTGTCCCGGCGTAATCGCACGTTGAGGCTGTTTGAACGTGACCTGGATATGCCCGTTATCAAGCAAACTGGCACGGCACGGCTGGTCCGCCTGGCGGTAGCGAATTTTGGCATGCAGCCCGGCGG
>BTQO01000050.1:0-8695 GCA_036985915.1 Gammaproteobacteria bacterium
TGATCGGACACCGTCTTGCGTTCATCAACCTCGACTTGCTTGATGGCTGCAAGCATCAGGCGAACGATGGCCAGCCGGTCCTTTTCACCCGCCCGCAGGGCGGTTTTCATATCCTCCGTGATCCGCTCCTTGAGCGACATCAGCCGATCATCCGGAAAAACAACAAATGGAGTGATTAGTACAGACGGCGGCGAACAGACTGGTCGCGCGAGACTTTACGCTGGTGACGCTTGACCGCGGCGGCACGCTTGCGCTTTCTGATCTGTGTCGGCTTCTCGTAGAACTCACGACGACGAACCTCGGCCACAATACCGGCCTTCTCGCAGGAACGCTTGAACCGGCGCAGGGCTACATCGAATGGCTCGTTTTCTTTGACTTTAATAGCAGGCATGAATACTTTCTCTAAAATCCTCTAGGCGATGATTGATAAAAGGCGCGAGATTCTAAACGACTGGCGGGCCAAATTGCAAAACCCAAGACACATGATACACAGCAACTTACTCGTCCTCGGCATCGAAACTTCATGTGACGAAACCGGAATTGCGCTTTATTCCGAACAGGACGGATTGCTGGCCCATGCGCTCTATAGCCAGGTCGCTGTACATGCGCGTTATGGCGGCGTGGTACCGGAACTGGCCTCACGGGACCATATCCGTAAAACGTTGCCACTGATCGAGACGATGTTATCGGATACGAATGTCGACTTACAGGCACTTAGCGGCATTGCCTATACCCGCGGACCGGGCCTGGTCGGTGCCCTGCTCACAGGCGCCTCAATCGCCCACAGCCTGGCCTATGCGCTGAACATCGCCAGCATCGGCATCAATCATATGGAAGGGCACCTGCTCGCCCCGATGTTGGAGCCCGCAGCCCCCAAGCCGCCTTTTTTGGCGTTACTCGTCTCAGGCGGGCACACCCTGCTGGTCCGGGTGGATGGCATCGGTCGCTATCGGGTCCTGGGTGACACACTGGACGACGCCGCAGGAGAGGCCTTTGACAAGACCGCCAAGCTACTCGGCTTGGCCTACCCGGGTGGCCCGGCACTCGCCGAACTGGCTAAACTGGGCGATCCCGACCGATTTTCCTTTCCACGCCCGATGACCGGCCGGCCTGGCCTTGAGTTTAGCTTCAGTGGGCTGAAAACCAGCGCAATCAACACCTTGGCCAAAACGGCTAAAAGTGAGTCCGACCGCGCTGATATTGCTGCAGGATTCCAGGCGGCCATCGTCGATACCCTGGTGATCAAGTCACGCCGGGCGCTCGAGGCATCGGGTCTGAATCGGCTGGTCGTCGCGGGCGGTGTCGGGGCGAACCGGTGCTTGCGCCGGCAATTGGCCAGCCTGGCCAGCGCGACCGGTACCGAGATGTTTTATCCGCGGTTCGAATTTTGCACGGACAACGGTGCGATGATCGCCTACGCGGGCCTGCTCAGGCTGCGCGCCGGGCAACAGGAAGGGTTGGCGTTTGATGCCCGGCCCAGATGGTCGTTAGAAACGTTAACCGGACTGTAGGCTTTACTGACGATCCGTGCCGATGGGTTCTTCCTTGCCGGACACTAAATCCCGGATGTTGCTGCGATGTCGCCAAAACAACAGGATACCCATCGCCACCAGTACCGCGGTTATGCTGCGTGACCCCGTCACCCAGTAACCAATCACCGGCGCGACCGCCGTCATCACCAGGGCCGACAGTGAGGAAATATGAAACAAAAAGGCCATAACGAGCCAGATCAGTATAGATCCCAAGCCCAGCAACCAGTGGAAACCGATCATCACACCCAGCAGGGTAGCGACCCCCTTACCACCGCGGAATCCAAAAAAGACCGGATACAGGTGCCCCAGGAACGCAGCGATGCCGGTGAGTGCAAGCACCTCGGGCCGTACACCCAACCCATGCGCAATCAGAACTGGGAGTAACCCCTTGAGCACGTCACCGGTCAGTGCCAGTGCGGCTGCCTGTTTACCGCCAAAACGCAACACATTGGTGGCGCCCGGGTTTTTAGAACCTAAGGTACGCGGGTCGGGCAAACCCATAAGCCGGCACACGACAATGGCGCTGGACACCGAACCCAGCGCATAGGCAGCCAACAGAAGTAACATTTCAACGACCATGACGATAAGCTACTCGCATAGCGCAGTACACGACAAGTACAGCGCTTTAAATTCAACAACCATCGAGGAACCCAGACCTGGCTAAAACCGGGCACAAACCAATGGATATCATCTTCATCAAAGATCTGCGTGTCGAAACCATCATCGGTATCTTCGATTGGGAACGGCGCATTAAGCAAACCATCAGTCTGGAACTGGAGTTGGCAGCCGATATTCGAACAGCCGCCAGCACAGACAAACTGGAAGATACGGTCAATTATAAAGCCGTTGCGAAACGGTTGATGGAATTTGTCGGTCAATCGGAATTCGGTCTGGTCGAGACCTTGGCCGAACGCTGCGCTGAACTGGTCATGGATGAGTTCAACATTCCCTGGTTACGATTAACCTTGAGTAAACCGGGCGCACTAAGGGGTGCAAAGAATGTAGGGGTCATCATCGAGCGTGGTACACGCCCGAACTAGCAACGGGTTATCGTTATGGCCTGCGCCTTTGTCAGTATCGGCAGTAATATCGACCGTGCCAACAACATTGCATCCGCGCTGGATCGTTTGCGCGATCGTTACGGTGTGCTGCGTGTTTCTTCCATCTACGAAAGCAAGGCAGTCGGTTTTGCCGGCGATAATTTTTATAATCTGGCGGTATCGTTCAACACCAATGAAACACCGCGAGATGTCCACAATCACCTGCGCACCATAGAAGATGAACAGGGTCGTGTCCGTGGCAGCGGCGCGTTTGCCGCCCGTACACTGGATCTGGATCTACTGCTTTATAACGACCTGATCGTTAACACTGACGGGTTAAGCCTGCCGCGCGAAGACATCGCGCACTACGCCTTTGTACTCGAGCCTCTGGCAGAGATCGCCGGTAACCTGCGGCACCCGGTAACCGGTATGCGCCTTAAAGACATGTGGCGTCAGCTTGATCGTAAGGATGTCCATCAATGGCGTGTCGATTAGACTGCCACGATTACCCCAAGGCATTTCACAGAAACGTTTGCCCATTGCCAAAGGGCATGTACACTGAATAGCAACGGGGCAAAAAACCCACGCACGCATCCTTAAGACGTGCGCACGGGTAACACGAGGGAGACCAAGTATGGCTGAACAAAAGAAAGCGGGCACCAAACGCAAAAAAACCGCTGCGAAAAAAGCTGCGCCAAAAAAGGCCGTTGCTAAAAAAATTGCGGCGAAAAAAGCTGCATCGCCTAAGACAAAACCGGCCACCGTTTCAACCAAACCAGCCACCGAGCGCCAACAGGATGCGCGGACTAAACTGGCCGGCATGGGCATTATGCCCGGTGAGGCGTCAAAACCGTCCAAACCCGTGGCCAGCGGCGATGGCAGCATGAACCTGAGAAGCGAATTTCTGTTCGTAGCCATCCTATTGATTATCCTGCTGCTGTTCTTGCTGGTCTTCGGTGATACCGACCAGGATGCGGGGGATGCGACCGTCACCGCGCGCGCACCGACATCCACACCGGATATGCCCATTACCGATCGCGGGCCGGGGCTTGCGGCACCGCCGCCCGGTACCATCACCGCATTCCCGCCGCCTGAACCCCAGGCAATGCCGAGGTTTGCCCCCCCAAGCAAGGAACCCGTCAGCGTGCCTCAGCCACACCCCGCGGTGACCGCCAAGGAACCACCAACGGGTGCGCCCTATGCGCCTGGCTCGCGCAGACCTGCGCCCATGACCATGGGGTTGCCCGCGCCGGGCGGTCCTGTGTCACAGCCACCGCCACCTTTAGCATTCCAAGATGCAACCCAACAGCCGTCCGGGGTTCCAGCGCCGCCCATGCCTTGGCCATTTGCATCCGGCATGCCTTCGACCGATCCATCGGGTGCGCGCACACCGCCTCAGGATGCCGGCAAACAGCCACATCAGCAGGGACAGATGATGCCTCAGGGGCAGGGGATGCAACCGGGACAGATGATGAAACCGGGACAGATGATGCCTCAGGGGCAGGGGATGCAACCGGGACAGATGATGCCACCGCCCATGTGGCGTCCCTATCCTCCCTATTATGGCTATCCAGGGCCAAGGCCTTACTGGGGTGGCGGCCGATAGCAGGCTACATGCAGAGACTGCGTCCACCATCCACGGACAATACCTGACCGGTGACATAAGCCGCATCGCAAATCAGGTATCGAACGGCATCCGCAATATCGTCCGGGCTACCCGTTGTGCCCAACGGAATACGCTTCAGGATCGACTGGCGAGACGCCTCATCCAGGTCATGTTCCGGCCATAAAATGGCGCCCGGTGCCACGGCATTGACGCGGACATTCGGGGCCAGTTCACGGGCCAGACTGCGCGTCAGCATGATCAGGCCTGCCTTGGCAACAGAATATACCGCGTATCCTTGCAGGGGTTTTTGACCATGAATGTCGGCAATATTAACTATGCCTCCATGATGTTGTGCCAGATAGGGCGCTGCGGCCTGTGCCAGGAAAAACGGGGCCTTAAGATTCGTTCCCAGTAATTCATCCCACTGGCCTTCGTTCACCTGACCCACCGGGGTGGGATAAAAGCTGGAGGCATTATTCACCAAGGCGTCCAATCTGCCCCAGCAGGATACGGCTTGTTCAACCAGATTGGTTAGCCCATCCGTTTGAACGAGATCAGCCTGAACCAGTTGTGCGCTGCCCGGTCTTTGTTCATTCAACGCCGCCTTCAGCGCCCCGGCCTGTGACCGTGATCCCAGATAATGCACAACAATATTCATGCCCGCCTCATGCAACCTGTGCGCAGTCGCGGCACCGATGCGGCGTGCGGCGCCCGTGATTAACACCACCTTGGCACCATCATTGTCCGGCATAATCATTGGTCCTGATCATTGCAGTTAGGATTCGCAATGTACTCTAATCCGCTTTGATCACGAACCCCCTATCAAGCACTTGGCATGACACACACCGATCCACTACCAACACCGCCAGAGGCTGCGCTTCGCTTAAGCCGGCAGCTTCAATCATTGATAATTGAGGACATTAACCGGTCCGGTGGCGCCATCAGCTTCGAGCGCTATATGGAACTGGCACTGTACGCACCGGGTTTGGGTTATTACAGCGCCGGCTCGATAAAGTTTGGTGAGCACGGGGATTTTGTCACCGCCCCTGAGCTGGGCAGCCTTTTTTCAACCTGCCTTGCGAATCAACTACGCCAAGTGCTCAAACTGACGGCTGGCGGCGACATTCTGGAGCTTGGTGGCGGCTCCGGCGCCCTGGCTGCCGACCTGTTAAATGCCCTGGATACCCTGGGCACGTTGCCCGAACAGTACTATATGCTGGAACCCAGCGCAGAACTCCGAACACGCCAGCAAGACCGGATATCAAACAGTGCGCCGACCATGGTCGACCGGGTCGTGTGGCTGGACACGCTACCCGATCAGGGGTTTGAGGGGGTCATCGTTGCCAACGAAGTGATGGATGCGATACCGGCACGCCGTTGGCAGATCGATCAAGGCATGCTGGTTGAGCTGTGCGTCACGGTTAAAGATGACCGGCTTGCCTGGCAACCAACCGCACCTGATTCAGCACTGAACAACGCCTATGAACACATCACCGGTTCTTTCAAGCAACCTTTACCCGATGGGTACCACTCGGAGCTTAACCTGCTGCTGCCTGCCTGGATTGCCTCGCTCGCTGGTATCCTGAAGCGCGGCATTCTGCTGCTGATTGACTACGGATACCCTCGCCGCGAGTACTACCATCCGCAACGGGCAATGGGCACATTCCGCTGTCATTACCGCCATCGTGCGCACGATAACCCGTTCCTATGGCCGGGCCTGCAGGACATGACCGTGTCGGTGGATTTCACCGCGGTTGCAGAGGCCGGTACGGCCGCAGGACTCGATCTGATGGGATTAACCAATCAGGCCGGTTTTTTAATTGGCTGTGGGCTGGAACATCACCTACAGACGGATTCGAGCCTTGATGAGCGATTACAGCTGGCGCAAATGCGCGAGGTGCGCCTGCTGACAGACCCCTCGGAGATGGGCGAACGGTGCAAGGCAATCGCCTTCGGACGGGACATCGAACAATCACTGATGGGCTATTCAGTATTTGATCAGCGCGCCCGGCTTTAGGCGGGAAAACCACGTTTTATAATGATATCTTGATAACACATCGTGGTTTCCATTCGCGACGTAATCCACTATAGTTCAGGGTAAGAGGAGGGTTCTCATGGGTACGGGTGCTGTAAATTAAGCATACTGCGTTCCGGTTGTATCGAGAAACCCGATAGTTTGAACCAACAACCTTTCGCAAAAGGGAAGCACTTATGAATACAAAACTGTCCCGCTTCATACTCGCGGCCATGGTTCCATTTGGCATGCTGCTTTTTTCGGGCACATCATTTGCTCATATGGAAGGTTTCGTGGTCTCTGGTAAAAATTCAATCGTGATGTCCGGGTTCGGTGAGTGCGTGCACACTGGTCGATACAAGAAAGGCATGGGGCCAGCAAACTGTGGCGGCAAGAAAGCAATGTCCAAAAAGGCAAAGTCGGCGAAACCCGCAAAACCAAGCAAGATTGTCATCGATGCAGATTTCCTGTTCGATTTCGACAAATCAAACATCAAACCCAATGCAGCAACTGTTCTTGATGATGCGGCCAGTAAAATCCGTGGCGTACTTAGCTATATCAACAACATTACTGTCACCGGCCATACCGATAGCACGGGACCTGAAGCCTACAACCAGGGTCTGTCCGAGCGTCGTGCCAATTCCGTGAAAGACTATCTGACCAGCAAAGGCGTACCCGCCAATAAAATTACAACAGTTGGCATGGGTGAATCTCAACCCAGGGCTGATAATGGTACGCGTGCAGGACGCGCTCAGAACCGGCGTGTTGAAATCGACATTGACATGTAACAAAGGCCGTTAAGTTATGCATTCAAAAGCCGCCGGTATACCGGCGGCTTTTTCATGCCTGCGAAACATCCGCCGAATGTGATGCTTTGTCTTTGAACGTTTACTTACTTGATTGAAGAAACCTTCACAGATTCATCTAAATCCTGGTTCGTGATTAGCGTTCAATACTTAATTTACCTGGCGTCCAACCAAAATGTAACAGGTCCATCATTGATCAATGAAACCTGCATATCGGCGCCAAACGCGCCAGTTTGAACGCCATTATGGGAATCACGCGCTTGTTCACATAAATAATTAAACAGTCGCTTGCCAACTTCCGGCCTTGCTGCTTTTGTAAAACTGGCACGCATGCCCTTACGGGTATCTGCCGCCAAAGTAAATTGAGGCACCAACAATAACTCACCCTGTGTGTCTGCAAGACTTAAATTCATGCGTCCCTGCGCATCGGGAAAAACACGGTATCCAAGCAGACGTGTCAACAATCGACGGGCTTGCGCCGTTTGATCGCCATGTTCGATGGCCACCAACACCATTAACCCGGGACCAATATGCGCAGATATTCGTCCCGATATACTGACACTGGCCCGAGACACGCGCTGCAACAATCCAATCATGGGTATCGGTTCAAAGTATGCACACCGGTTTAAGAATTATTTATTGCAGCCTTCAAATGCCGATCGATGACGCATGCATCCATGCTGTGAATCTCAATGATTTTGCGCTGCGATGTCATGCCTGCGATTATCTGGATGTTTGATACCCGTATCTGCAACACATCAGCAAACACGCGTTTGAGTTCGCCGTTTGCCTTGCCTTTTTCGGGTGCAGCGTGCACACACACCTTCAATGTATCACCCAGCCAACCTGCCAGGCATGAACGCGATGTCTTCGGCAATACCTTGACTTTAATTCTGACCGCACTCGCTACCATGGCAATATAATACAGCGCCATGTATTAGCGCGCTTGACGAACATCGCACGAAATAAACACCAACTGGTATCATGCGTCTACTGACATTTTCCGATTACTCAATTAAACACTGTGACCGCAGAAGCGACCGTCAATATCCCGAACTCTATAAAACCGCCCAAAAGTCTGTGCAGCCTGGCAGGCAAGGCAATCGCTGATTTCGATATGATACAAGCAGGCGATCGGATCCTGCTCGGTTTATCTGGTGGCAAGGATTCACTCTCACTGCTGCATTTATTGTTGCACTTCAAGGCACATGCGCCGATTCAGTTTGATTTGGGCGTTGTCACCGTCGATCCGCAGCATGACGCATTCGATCCCGCACCACTACAGGACTACGTACCACCACTGGGCATTCCCTATCATTACCGGTCCGAGCCAATCGCGCGGCTGGCCGAAACACATTTGAACAATGACTCCTATTGCGCCTTTTGTGCCCGAATGCGCCGCGGCGTGATGTACGACACGGCGCGCCAGCATGGCTATAACGTGCTTGCGCTGGCGCAACATCTGGACGACCTGGCGGAAAGTCTGCTGATGTCCCTGTTTCATGGTGGCCGACTATGCACCATGCGTGCGCATTACCAGATTAATGCCGGTGATCTGCGCGTGATCAGACCACTGGTCTATGCGCGCGAACGCCAAACCCGGGACTTTAGCCGCACGGCCGAACTACCCGTGATCGAGGAGAATTGCCCGGCCTGCTTTGCGAGACCCACAGAACGAGAACGGATGAAAAACCTGC
>BTQO01000051.1:0-8424 GCA_036985915.1 Gammaproteobacteria bacterium
ATGCCGGACTTGCGAGTTATCTGCTTTTGATGATGTGGTGGCAAAATTCGCCACCCGGACGTTTTCTGCGAATACGTAGATGAAGACGCTAGATCGTCACCTGGCTGCTCATGTACTCAGGGGTAGCAGTTTCGCGCTTATCATTTTGTTAAGCATTAGCGTTGTTTTTGAATTCATGTCGGAAGTTGATAGTATTGGTACCGGCCGGTACAGTTTGCTCCAATCACTCCTGTATACAATTCTTACAGCGCCGCGGCATGCCTATGACCTATTGCCAATGGCAGCTGTTGTGGGAAGTCTTCTAACGCTCGGTACAATGGCCACGTATAACGAGTTTATTGTTATCCGCTCAGCCGGCGTTTCTACGCGAAGAATCGTTTTTGGTGTTATGAAAGCGGGTATCTGGCTGGTGCTCGCTGCATTCCTGTTGGGCGAGGTTGTACTCCCGTACTCTGAGCCCTACGCGCAGAATATACGTTCCTTTGCGAAATACGATCGGGTCGCTTTGCGAAGTGACTACGGAGTCTGGGCACGCGATAGAAACAGTTTTCTGAATATCCGGAAGGTTTATCCCGGTGGAAATCTGGAACAACTGTCTATTTACGAGTTTGATGAATCCCACAAGTTACGTATTATCACGAAGGCAGATTCAGCGCAGTTTGTCAATGATCAGTGGTTACTAAGAGGTGTTACTCAAACGCGACTTGGTGAGCAAGGCTTGGAGACAGTAAGGCATAACAAGGCAGGGTGGGGTGCTTTACTGGGCCCTGAATTATTGGGGGTATTGTCTGTTAAACCTCAGCATCTATCAATTTTGACTTTGTCACGTTATGTCGCCTACTTAAAAAAGAATGCCCAGGACGCTGTACCGTATGAGTTCGCATTTTGGGAAAAACTTGTTAATCCTGTGGCCATTTTGGTTATGCTGCTGCTCGCCATGCCGTTTGTGTTTGGACCCGTGAGGTCTACGGGTGCCGGGCATCGCATTTTAATCGGCATTCTTATTGGTGTTGGATTTTTCGTTGTTACACGGATCATTACGCACCTTGGACAGGTGTATAACTTGAGTCCCGCATTGTGTGTCCTGTTACCAGTGTTGGGATTTGCTGCAATTGGGTTCCTGGGCATTCGATATGCACAACGTTAGCAAGAATACTGTCGAGCAAACATTAATGAACAAGATACACTGTGTAAAAAAACCTTTTAGGCTTTGGGTAAAGCGAATAGCATTTTTAATTTTTCCGCTTTTGTTGACCGGTTGCGGGAGCTTTTCACCATCCCAGGATCCGGTATTGGCGCTTGAAGGCGTGCATACTTTTGCAACCACCGCATTATCGTTCAGTCCTGACGATACTCGCCTGGCATCCGCTGGTTGGCGGGGTGAAATCAAAATTTGGTCAATACCGGATGGTAAGTTACTGACATCACTTTCAGGGCACACGGTACCTGTATGGGGGCTCGCCTGGGCTGGCGATGACACGCTCATCAGTGCCGCAGAAGATGGCCGTTTGTTGGTTTGGGATCTAAAACAGCGCGCGATTATTGCTTATGCGGATGAGTTGTCTGAAGTGGTCGCCATGGATTATTCAGCCGAAACAAACCGCATATATACACTGCATAAAAATGGCCGGTTGCGCGCTTTTGAGTATCCTTCGTTAAAGGTTGTTGCAACCAGGTTGCAGGCTGACGCAGAAGGACTGGCGTTGGCGCTGAGCAAAGATGGCAGCCATGTAGCGGCCTCTTTTGATGGGCGGCGTGTAGTATTACTTGATGGCGATCTTACGAATATTCGCGAGTTGGAACGACCACCTCGCGATATCACATCGATGCGTTTTGCACCGGATGGTCAACAGCTTGCTGGTGGCGCCTGGTTTGATATCCATTACTGGGACGTTCGTAGTGGCGTATTACGCGTTCAGAAAAGCGGCCATTTTGGTCAAATAGCATCCCTGGACTATACCCCCGACTATCGCATCGTAACGTTGGGCCGAAACACGGATGCGCAATTATTGTTGTCCGATAGCCGAACTGGTCGTTTGGAACGCCGGCTTGCGCCACATCAACTGTGCGGATGGGTCGTACGCGTGAGCCATAACGGCCGTTATGTTGCCAGCGGCAGTGAAGATGAAAGCGTGCGCGTGTTTGATCTGCATGCACCTTACCTGCCGACCCTGGCGAAGTAATCGATCATTTTGGCATGGACTGGTCCTCACTGGCCCTGCTTAGTGCATTCAGCCTGGCATCAGCCGATGCCATCACCAAGCGATACCTGTCTCATTACGCACTATTTGAAATAGTCATCACCAGGTTTGTCGTAACAGCAATAATACTGCTACCTTCGGCATTTCTGCATCCGTTTCCTGTAACACTGCCAGCACGGTTTTGGGTGATCGTAGCATTGTTGGTCCCGCTGGAGATCGTCGCGATGTTCCTTTATATGCGTGCCATCAGCATTGCGCCACTATCCAGTACCTTGCCTTACATGGCGTTTACACCCGTGTTTGTGACCCTCACGGGTTACCTGATTCTAGGCGAGGTAGTCTCGGTGTACGGGTTTTTCGGGATCGTTCTCGTGGTGATCGGGGCCTGGGGGTTGAACCTGGAGTATGCCCGCCGGGATCTGGTGCGCACCTGGATTGCTCCTTTTAAGGCAATCCTTACGAACGAAGGCTCAAGGTTGATGTTATTGACAGCCTTGATCTACAGCGTGACATCGGTACTGGGCAAGGCAGCCATGGACTATATACCACCAGAGCAATTTGGTCCTTATTACTGGGTCTTGATCGGTTTTGTAATATTGATTCTATTTTCGATTCGGCGCCGTGATGCTTTAACGGTCATTAGCCGGCAACCAGTCGTACATCTGGTTCTTGGTGTTTTTATGGCAATCATGGTGTTGGCTCACTTTGAGTCACTGGCGCAAATAGAGACCGCTTACATGATTGCGGTCAAGCGTACCAGCCTGTTATTTGGCATTTTATTCGGAATACTGTTCTTCAAGGAGGTGCGGGGGATGCAATACCTGGCATCTGGTTCGTTGATGGTCGCAGGGGTTGTATTAATTGTTTTGTAGTTATGGAAACTTAAGATTTATTCTTAAGTTTCCGCGGTACAAGGATGTACCGCCAAAATCGATCCCCGCTGGGGATTGATTTTGTGAGGAAAACGGAAACTTGTTTTCGTTTTCCGTGCACTGATAATTCCAGGATGGAATTATTCTTAAGCTTCCTAATATTAAATGCACATGCTGGTCCACTATTTGCGATATCTGGTCTAGACTGTGGAAAAGCCCATACCAAGGGTGACTGTCTGGAAGTTTCAGGTAAATATGGGAGACTGGCAATGTCAGACATAATGAAATTTATTATGGAGAAGGGCTCCTTCTCAAGGGATCCGGATGGTTATTTGCTGGATCTGGATGATTGGTCGGAAGATATCGCGGCCGAACACGCTTTTAAAACAGGTATCGAACTGTCCGGAAGACACTGGGACGTGGTGTATGCCTTGCGGCACAACTATGCAAAAAACGGCAATGTACACAATGCCCTTGAGGTTCTGAAAATTTTGAGTGATACGTTTGCAACCCAGGGCGGGAAGAAGTTCTTATACAGTATCTTCCCAGGCGGACCGGTCTCGCAAGCCAGTATGATTGCAGGATTACCATTACCGCATGGCGCCAGGGACAAGGGTTTCGGCACTTCCATGTAAGACCGGTTCCGGCCGGCCGCGGGTCGCGCGCATCAGGCGGTTACCCGCCCTGATTGCTGCGTTTTAACAAGAGATATAGTGCGCCACCGCCGCCATCGCCAGGCTGTGCGCTACAGTAGGCTAAAACATCCAGCGATCCTGACAGCCAATGCCGAACATGCGGTCTGAGCACAGCTCGGCCTGCCTCCGAACGCAGACCTTTTCCGTGGATGACCAACGCATAGCGTATCTGTTCAAGCACGCAGTGTTGGATGAACCTGGCCAATGCTAGCTCGGCCTTATCAATGGTAAGACCATGCAGATCCAGGTTCGCTGCGGGACGCAGTTGGCCGCGCCGTAGTTTCCGAATCAGTTTATTTTGCAGGCCAGGGCGCTGGAATAGCACCTGCTCGGCATTATCCTGGTCGCAAGGTGAGCCTGCAGCCAAAGATGTGCGTGGTGGTTGTTCGATGTATTGAGGGGCATGCCGGTGTGGTATGTGATGCCCGCTACTACGCTTGGTACTTTTAACCGGGTGGATCTTGCCAACCGCTTGTCTGAACAGCGCCCTGTCTTCATTCGAAATCTCGTCATCATCATTCATGGCAGCGATTCTAGTGTAGTTTCACTTTTGCGTACTGATGGTTGGTTCACTAACATCGGCAATGACGGCAATGCCTTGAATCTAGTATATTAATCCGACTTGGGATTTGACTCATCTTATGACAGGACCTCTACGCATACTGATCAGTAATGACGATGGCTACCAGGCGCCGGGCCTGCGCTGTCTTGCTAAGACCTTAAAGTCGATTGCCAAAATCACGGTCGTCGCCCCTGAGCGTGATCGCAGTGGCGCCAGCAATTCATTGACATTGGATACACCTTTAAGGCCTCACACAAGCCCGGATGGGTATATTTATGTCGATGGCACACCGACCGATTGTGTGCATCTCGCGATTACCGGGTTATTGAAAGATGAGCCGGACATGGTGATCTCCGGCATCAATGCCGGCGCAAACCTGGGCGATGATGTGTTGTATTCAGGCACTGTGGCTGCGGCCATGGAAGGGCGTTTTCTGGGATTACCTGCCATCGCTGTTTCCATGACATCATTCCAACCAGACCACTTCGACACGGCTGTCCGAGTGGTGCAAATGCTGATAAAGAATCTTGAAACATCACCACTACATGCAAATACCATATTGAATGTGAATGTACCGGATCTGCCATGGGACGAATTAAATGGGTTTTCTGTAACCAGGCTTGGTCACCGGCACCGGGCTGAGCCGGTGATCAAGTCTCAAGACCCGCGTGGTCAGCCGATTTATTGGGTTGGTCCACCAGGCCCTGAGCAGGACGCTGGACCGGGAACCGACTTTCATGCGATCCGTAGCGGCCATGTTTCGATCACACCCTTGCATGTTGATCTTACGCGCTATGATGCACTGGAGCCCCTGGAACACTGGCTGGAAACTTCATGCGCTTAAGTGAGCAACAAAAAACCGGTATTGGCATGACATCGCAGCGTACCCGCGACAGACTGATCCAGCGTCTGGTTGAACAGGGTATCAACCGCATTTCCGTGCTGGACGCCATTCGTTCGACGCCGCGCCATTTGTTTGTGGATGAAGCCATGGCGCATCGCGCCTACGAAGATACTGCATTACCTATCGGTAGTGGACAAACCATCTCGCAGCCCTATGTTGTTGCACGCATGACAGAGGTGATACTGGCGGATGGAATACCCGATAAGGTGCTCGAAGTAGGCACCGGGTCGGGATACCAAACCGCAATATTGGCGCAGCTGGTGCCCGAGGTTTTGACCGTCGAGCGCATCAAGGCCCTGTTGCAACAGGCTCGATTCCGTTTCAAGCAGTTGCGCTTAAGAAATATTCGCACGCGTCATAGCGATGGTTCCTGGGGCTGGCCAAATGCAGGCCCGTATGATGCGATTGTTGTGACAGCGGCACCAGGCGAGGTACCAGATCAGTTACTGGAACAGCTTGCACCCGGTGGCCGCATGGTCATTCCCGTTGGCGAATCCGGGGCCCAGGAACTCAAGGTGATCAGGCGGACAGATCAGGGTTTCGATACCGAGGTATTGGAGATGGTGAGCTTCGTGCCACTACTGGATGGGGTGTCCTGATCCATAATGTTTAAGCGACTCTACGACAAAGCGCTTGTATGGGCCGCACACAGACATGCACCCAGATATCTCACATTACTGAGTTTTGCTGAAGCATCATTTTTTCCGGTACCGCCGGATATCATGCTTGCACCCATGTGCCTGACGAAGCCTGGCAAGGCGCTGGCCTATGCAACCATTACAACCATAGCCTCCGTGACCGGGGGGTTGTTCGGATATCTTATTGGCTATTTTGCCATTGAATTCATTGAGCCCTTGATACTGGCAGCGGGCTATCAGGCATCGTTTCTAAGGGCACGTGAATGGTTCACCCTGTGGGGATTCTGGGTGGTATTCGCCGCCGGGTTTTCACCCATTCCCTATAAGGTGTTTACGATCACGGCCGGGGCCATGGCGCTTTTTTTGCCGGCCTTTTTAGCTGCATCACTGGTGGGCCGTGGTGCGCGGTTTTTCCTGGTGGCATGGCTGGTTGTCTGGGGTGGAAAGCGTGTCGAACGTCATTTGCGGCGCCATATCGAGTGGTTGGGTTGGATTGTGGTGATTGCGCTGGTGGTCTTGATGATCATTCTCTGACTAACAATGCGTATTCATCGTAATGACAGGGGTTTCCTTAACCGGTCGAGTATCGCGGTTTTCCTGCTTGCGTTGATGTTGACAGGGTGCGCCAAGAAACCTGGACCAGCACCTGTCGTTGAAGCAAGACCAGCCAGGTACTCTGTTCATTTGGTGAAAAAAGGTGATACGTTGTATTCCATTGCTTTTCGGTACCAGGCTGATTACAAGAAAATTGCACGTATTAACGGTATTGCCTATCCCTATACCATCTACCCGGGGCAGAAATTATCGCTTAGTGGTAAGAACAACCGCCATAAAACCAGGACGAAAAAATCAAAAACAGTCACCTCGCAGGCGAAAAAAGCCAAATCAGCTCAACCAGCAACGGTTGCCAGAAAAAGCATTAAGATCCGTGAGCCTGAGGAGAACCGGCCGGTTAGTACATGGTTCTGGCCTGCCAAGGGGAAAATAACCTATACATATCGCGATTCTGTAACAGGAAAGAAGGGAATTGGGATTACCGGCAAGCCGGGTCAGCCAATCATGGCAACCGCCCGGGGTCGAGTGGTGTATTCCGGTAGTGGACTAATTGGCTATGGAAATCTTATTATCATCAAACACAACCAGACGTATCTTAGTGCCTATGCGCATAATCGTGATATGTTGGTGAAAGAAGGCGATCAAGTTATTAAAGGGCAGAAGATTGCCGAGATGGGTACCAGCCCGAGCAATAAACCCCTTCTCCACTTCGAGATCAGGCGAAATGGCAAGCCAGTTGATCCAATCAAATTGCTGCCATCTCGAAAAGGTTAACATACCAGGAGGCTCCGAATGTAATGAGTCCTGATGACGCCACAGACGTACCAGGCGAACAAGAAAAAGGCGATATCAGGGACGATATGACTGCTGATTTGCCAGATGACGCTGAGCAGACATGCGAAGCGGATCTTACCGCTGACCATCGCAAAGAATCTATAAAGGTTGAACCCGATGCGTCCGACGCGGTAATGGATGCAACCCGGCTGTATTTGAACGAGATTGGTTATTCCCCACTGCTAACAGCCGAAGAAGAAGTGCATTTTGCACGGCTCGCCCAGAAAGGAGAGGAAGCCGGCCGCAAGCGCATGATCGAGAGCAATCTGCGTCTGGTCGTGAAAATTGCCCGTCGTTATATGAACCGGGGATTGGCGCTGCTGGATCTAATCGAGGAAGGTAACCTTGGGCTCATTCATGCGGTTGGAAAGTTTGACCCCGAGAGGGGCTTTCGTTTCTCGACCTATGCCACGTGGTGGATCAGACAGACCATCGAACGCGCACTCATGAATCAGACCCGAACGATTCGTTTACCTATCCATGTTATCAAGGAACTCAATCTGTATTTAAAGGCCAGTCGAAAATTAGCACAGTCTCTGGATCGTGATCCGACCGCAGAACAAATTGCAGCTGTGATGGACAAGCCCGTCCTTGAAGTCATGCGTATGCTTACATTGTATGAACGTATCGCCTCAGTCGATACGCCGATCAGCAACTCAAGCGATAAATTGTTGGTCGATATTATTGCTGACGATACTAACCCTGACCCGTCCAGTCTCATACAGGACGAAGACGTGCAGTCTCACCTGGAAGAATGGTTGTCCCGATTGAATGATAAACAGAGGGAAGTTGTGAGACGGCGATTTGGTCTGGGTGGTTATGAAAGAGCAACGTTAGAGGAAGTAGGTAATACGATTGGGGTAACCCGCGAGCGTGTGCGCCAGATCCAGATGGATGCACTCAAGCGTCTGCGGGAAATCCTTGAAAAAGAAGGATTATCCATGGATGCTTTGATGGAATAACAACAGAACCAGTTAAAAGACCGGAATAATGTCTGGAAATTTGCCTTGTCCAAATGACGAATTATCACTTGTCGAACGTTTGTACGAGAACGATATCCTCGTTGATATGTGCGATCATTGCGGCGGAGTATGGCTCAATACTGGCGAACTCGAGAAGATCCAGCAAACAATTGAAAATAATTATAGCGAAGAACTAAAACA
>BTQO01000052.1:0-8378 GCA_036985915.1 Gammaproteobacteria bacterium
ATTCGACCGGCCTGGGCCAGGGTGCCGGGTTTGATGCGAGTCAACTTTTCCCGGACCTCATTCGACAACCCCTTGATGACTGCATAATCCAGGGCGGCGGGCATCTTAATGGCATCGTGCACGTCAGCCTGCGCGATTTCCTGTTTTTGTCGTTCGATGTAACCGCGATAACGTGCCTGTACTTCAAGCTGTAAAGCGATATCGTCCCGCTCGACACCGGGACCTAGACCCTCTGCCTTTATCAACACCTGGTAGCTAATCCCGGGCCAAGCCAGGAGATCCATTGCGCTTATGTCCCGCGCTATCGTGCGGCCGGATGCGTGTTCAAGGTGCTCGGCTTGTGGACTGCCTGGTTTTATTTTCAGTGCCGTAAGGCGTGCACGTTCAGATTCGATCGCGGCACACCGGTGCTTGAACATTGACCAGCGGCGAGCGCCAACCAAACCCAGGGCCCTGCCCTTGGGGGTAAGCCTGAGGTCGGCATTGTCCTCGCGTAAATTGAGACGGTATTCCGCCCGTGAAGTAAACATGCGATAAGGCTCGTCTGCACCACGCGTAACCAGGTCATCGATCATCACACCGATATAGGCCTCATCCCGGCGCGGGCACCATGACTCAAGCCCTTGCGCTTTTCTTGCCGCATTCAGGCCGGCGATTAACCCTTGGGCGGCAGCTTCTTCATAACCGGTGGTACCGTTGATTTGACCAGCAAAAAACAGGCCCGGAATAGGCTTGGTTTCGAGTGAGGGGTTAAGGTCGCGCGGGTCAAAAAAATCATATTCGATCGCATAGCCTGGGCGCGTAATATGGGCCCGTTCAAATCCACGAATGCTGTGCACCAGTTCCTGCTGTATATCGAACGGCAGCGACGTGGAAATACCATTCGGGTAAATCTCGGGTGACTCAAGCCCCTCTGGCTCAATAAAGATGCGATGACTATCCCGGTCTGCATAACGCACCACCTTGTCTTCGATCGAAGGACAATACCGTGGACCGGTGCCTTCGATGACGCCCTGGTACATCGGTGAACGATCAAGGCCACCCTGGATAATGGTGTGTGTCTTGGGATTGGTTTCGGTGAGATAACATGGCACCTGACGCGGGTGGTGTCCTGCTTCACCGGTAAAACTGAACACCGGGACCGGCTGATCACCGTGTTGCGCGTGTAGCAAAGAATAGTCAACGGTTCGCCCGTCGATACGCGGCGGGGTACCGGTTTTTAAGCGTGCTACGGTAAAGGGTAGCGCCCGCAGACGTTTGGCCAAACGATTAGCAGGGGGATCACCGGCACGGCCGCCGGCGGTTTGGTTCAACCCGATATGGATGATGCCACCCAGGAATGTACCGGCAGTTAACACCACGCAGCGTGCACTAAAATTTAACCCCATGGCCGTAATGACACCCCGAACCACGCCTGCTTCGATCATCAAGTCATCCACGGATTGCTGGAATAACGACAAATTGGGCTGCTGTTCCAAAGCGTGTCGAATGTATGCCTTGTACAGTTGCCGGTCAGCTTGCGCACGGGTAGCCCGCACTGCCGGTCCTTTACTGGCATTGAGCGTTCTGAAGTGGATGCCGGCGTGATCTGCAGCGTGCGCCATCACACCATCCAGCGCATCGATCTCTCGTACCAGATGGCCCTTGCCGATACCGCCGATAGCGGGATTGCAACTCATCTGCCCCAAGGTTTCGATATTTTGCGTCAGCAACAGGGTGTCTGCGCCCAGACGCGCACTGGCAAGTGCGGCCTCGGTGCCCGCATGACCGCCGCCGATAATAATGACGTCGTATTGTTTCCGGAAATCCATGAAAAATATGCGTTTTAGGGGCCGTAAATTGTACCACCCCTATTGTGTTACACGGCTAACTACGTGTATCTTTGCCGTAACTGTGCCTGCGCGTATACTTGCGTGATCAACCCAAACAGGCGGACAAGCGGCACACCACACCACTTAATAATGAAAGAACAACACGAAAAAAGCCGCAATCCCATGATACGTCTGATTACATTGATTGCATTGCTGGGCCTGATCTCCGGCTGCGCCACTGTGCCCCGGGGGGCCGAGGACCCGCGTGATCCACTGCAGGGATTCAACCGTTCGATGTATCAGTTCAATGATTCACTCGACAAGGCGATCATCAAGCCCGTAGCCAAGGGATACCGCACGGTTGTGCCGCATCCGATTGATTACGGTATTACCAACGCCTTCGGTAATCTGCAGGATGTCGTAACCACGATCAACGACATTTTGCAGTTAAAGCTGCTTCAGGCGGGTAGTGATGCGGTACGCGTTTTAGTCAACTCAACCATGGGTCTTTTGGGCCTGTTTGACGTAGCCACAGAAATGGGGTTTACCAAGCACCGTGAGGATTTCGGGCAGACGCTGGGCTACTGGGGCGTTGGTGAGGGCGCCTATCTGGTGTTGCCGGTACTCGGGTCAAGCACCATTCGAGACACCGTTGGCATTATTGTCGATGTCAACTTCGATCCGTTGATTAAATATCATAATGTTTCGACCCGAAATGCGATGTTGACCCTGAAGCTGGTCGATACACGCGCAGACCTGTTGTCCGCAAGCAAGGTTTTGCAGCAAGCGGCACTGGACCCGTACGATTTCGTCAAGGAAGCCTACTTCCAGCAACGCGATAACGATATTCAAAACGGCGATCCCCAGCCACCGTCTAACCATACGCCGCCTGAAAAATAGCCAAGAGGCCATCGCTGCCTCGACATATTTCCCCCATGGGGTGGGTCGTGTTCCGTTTACCCGTTCGCAACAGGTTCATACGGTTTTCGTTAGGTCAATATCTGCTCGGATGAAAGATCATAACGTTCTGCTGCCGATATAAACTCCTATGGACCACCCGCCGCATCATCATGTTCTTTGAGCCGTAATTATTTTCCGATACAAAAACTGGAAAATATTTTTCCAAGCAAGTCATCAGCGTGAAATGCGCCGGTAATCTCGCCCAGGGCATGTTGTGCCAAACGTAATTCCTCCGCAGCCAGTTCGGCACCCGTCTTGCTTTGCAACGCATGCAGACTTGCCGTGAGATATTGTTGTGTCCGATCAAGCGCATCGACATGCCGGCGGCGTGCGCTGTAGTCGCCATCGCCTTGAGTACGGTATCCCGCCTGTTCCAGCATCATGCTTTCCAGCACCTCAATACCTGCACCGGTTAGCGCCGAAATACGCACGACCGGAATATCGCTATCAATGTCTTTGGCCAAACCAGCTGTGCGCTTGCTCAAATCACATTTGTTAGACACCACCAACAATGATTGCCCTGTCACAGGTGCATCCTGTGGCCTAAATGGCTCCCTGTCGTCCAGCATCCATAACACCAGGTCTGATTCTTCACTGACACGTTTTGCGCGTCGTATACCCTCCTGTTCCACGGGGTCGGTGCTTTTATAAAGGCCTGCGGTGTCATGTACATGCAGCGGAACATCTTTAAGCATTATTCGTTCGCCGAGGACATCGCGCGTGGTGCCGGGTATGTCCGTCACAATGGCTACATCGCGCCTGGCAAGCCGATTCAACAGGCTGGACTTGCCAACATTGGGTGCGCCAAGAATAGCCACATGAATCCCGTCTCGCAGTAAACTTCCTGTTCTGGCATTACTGATTGCATCCGCCAGCAAGTGTTTGATCGTGCTAATTCGTGTCTTGATTGCCGGGTCAGCCAAAAAGTCGATTTCCTCGTCCGGAAAATCGAGCGCCGCTTCGACATAGGCGCGCACCGCTGTTAGTTCACCAAGGATGTCATTCACAATACTTGAAAACACTCCCTGGAGTGTTCTTTGTGCAGCGCGTGCAGCATGTACACTGGTAGCGTCAATCAGGTCCGCCACCGCCTCCGCCTGAGCCAGGTCCAGCTTGTCGTTTAAAAACGCGCGCTCACTGAACTCGCCAGGCCGGGCCTGCCTTGCGCCTGCCTTGAGCACTGCTGTCAACAACATATCCATGACAATCGGGCCGCCATGGCCCTGCAACTCCAGAATATCCTCGCCTGTGAATGAATGCGGAGCAGGAAAGAACAGTGCGATTCCGCGGTCTATTAGAGCGTTATGTTGATCGAAGAAGCCGACATACGATGCCTTGCGCGGTTCGGGCAGTCTTCGTAACACGGATTGGGCGATTTCTTTAACAGCAGCACCTGAAACACGCACGATCCCGACACCGCCGTATCCGGTCGGGGTGGCGATGGCTGCAATGGTATTGTTCATCTGTGCCGTTTGCCCGTTGAGGAAATTGGGCAAAGCGTGTGTAGTCTACTTGCTTTTTACGCCTTCTATGCGCCGGGTAATTACCCATTGTTGGGAAATCGAAAGAATATTATTGACCACCCAGTAAAGCACCAATCCTGACGGGAAAAACAGGAAAAATACGGTGAATACGACTGGTAGGATACTCATCATTTTTTGTTGCATTGGATCCATCGCTTGTGGATTCAAGCGCTGTTGCAAAAACATGGTGATGCCCATAATTAACGGCAGCACAAAATATGGATCGGGTGTCGACATATCTTTAATCCAAAACATGAAAGGTGCTTGCCGCAACTCCACGCTTTCAAGTAACACCCAGTATAGTGCGATAAACACGGGTATCTGTACAAGAATAGGCAGGCACCCGCTGACAGGATTGATCTTTTCTTCCTTATACAATTTCATCATCGCCTGGTTAATCTTCTGCTTGTCATCACCATAGCGTTCTTTAATGCTCGCCAGTCGTGGTTGCACACGGCGCATTTGTGCCATGGAGCGGTAACTGGTCTCGGATAATTTAAAGAAAACCAGTTTTATAATTAATGTTAGCAAAATAATTGACCAGCCCCAGTTTCCAATGACATTGTGGATATATTTCAGTAACCAGAAGATTGGCTGCGCTATAACGGTTAACCAACCGTAGTCAACTGTCAGGTTTAAACCTTCTGCCAGCTCAGACATGACATCCTGCAACTTGGGGCCTGCATATATGCGACTGGTAAATACGGTTTGGCCGCCGGCAGGTACAACCTGTTCGCCTGAAATCAGACCGATAACATAGTTGCCATTTTTCAGATAGTCAGTGTAGTAGTGATTGGCTTGTTTAGCGTCCGGCACCCAGGCACTGACAAAGTAGTGCTGCAACATCGCGACCCACCCACCGGTGATTACGCGCTCTAGATCTTCATCCTGAATGTCATCGAACGAGATCTTCTCGAACTTTTTATCCGGGCTATACAGGGCGGCACCGGTAAATGTATAAACGAATGCGGTTGTATCACTTTCGCCGGGTTTACTGCGCTCGAGCTGACGATATTGACGTCCTTGCCACACTTCGGTGCCTTGGTTGTCAACCAGATGGCTAACTTCTATATCATAGCGGCCACGCTTAAAAGTATATCGTTTAACAACGGTTACTCCATCATTCCCGCGCCAACTCATATCCACAACCAGGGTTTCCTGACCATCCGTCAATCTGTACTCATTTTGCTCAGGTTGATACAGGGTAAAATGATCCGGAGCGCCTTGTTTGCTGATTAGCCCTGACTGTGCGGTAAACACCAGCCGCTTGTTCCGGTCCATCAATACTAAAGGTGTTTCCGGTTGTGACAGGCTAACCGGGTATTTGAGTAACTTGAGCGATCGTACTTCACCGCCCCGTGTATCCAGTTCAACATCCAGGGTATCGGTAACAACATGGACCAGCTCAGAGCGCGTGCGGTCTGGTGGCGGTGTTTCCCGGGTACTGACACCAGCTGCCAGAGTTGAATCGTCGGGCAGTGATGGTACGACCGCCACTTCTTTTGGTGCGCCTGGCATCGGGGTGGTGGTGGTGGGCGCGGTTTCTACCGTTGGTTTTGAACCATAGTCCTCTTGCCACGCCTGCCACATCAAATACATGACAAACAACAGCGCAATAATCAGAATATTACGCTGATCCATTTCAGGCCTGCCTTGTTTGGTGCTGTTTTACTGCGTCCGGTACCGGATCATATCCACCCGGGTGCCATGGATGACAGCGCAACAATCGTTGTAAGCCAATCCAGGTACCCGCCAGTGCACCATGTTTGTGTAATGCGGTACAGGTATATTCGGAACACGTTGGATAAAAACGGCAGTGTGGTCCCAACAGCGGGCTAATCAGATACTGATAACCACGCACAAGTATGATCAGGAGATTCCGCATTTTTTTACCAACGCATCCATCTGTTCATTTAGGCGGTTTACAATTTCCCGGTTACTGAGTTCAGCGACATTTGAACGTGCCATGATAACGATGTCTAAAGGCATGAGTTTATTCTGATGAGCACGAAAGCTTTCTCGAACCAGTCTTTTCAGGCGATTTCGCTGTACAGAAAGCGGCACATGCTTTTTTGGAACGGCAATACCCAGCCTTGGTTGTCCCAATACATTCGGCAACGCAAGCAACGTAAGCGCTTTTGACTGTATCTTCACGGGATTACCGCTAAATACGCGGTGATACTCTTCAGGCCTTTTCAGTCTGGCATGATGACTGAGTCGTGCCTGCCGGGTCGCCACCGCGGTGTACCACAATTAGTTGGGTGTTAATCGTGCTCGGCCCTTGGCGCGGCGAGCATTAATAATCTTGCGGCCGCCACGCGTGGCCATTCGCGCGCGAAAACCATGGGTACGTGCACGTTTTAGGCGACTGGGCTGAAAGGTTCGTTTCATTGAAAATATACCGAATTTAAAGGGCAACGGCTTTAAGGGCGCGTAAGATTAAGAATCACAAGGCATTTTGTCAATTAAAACAAGATAATTCCGGGGCCGCCTTGAGGGTTGCTTGCCGCTAACGGTAGACTCTGCATTCCGCAGTGTACGCCCAATCACCACGACATTTTTAACCATGCACTCAACGCTCTGGGAAAATTGCCTCAAAAGCCTCGAGGGAGAGATCCCGGAGCAACAGCTCAATACCTGGATCAGGCCGCTCCATGCAAGTGAAAGCAACGGTGAATTACGTTTATTGGCGCCTAACAGGTTCGTCCTTGACTGGGTGAAAGAACACTACCTGAACACCATTACACAGGTGTTAAAAAAACTCTCTGCGCCGGGAACTGAACTACCGGCCTTGCAGCTGGATATTGGCAGTGTACAGACACCTGCCAACCCAATATTACAACCTGTTGATTCTAAAAGAATTACTGGTCAAAAAAGCCCTGGTTGTTACCGCTTTCAAGGATCCGCGTTGAATCCACGGTTTACATTTGAGGCATTTGTAGGAGGGAAATCAAATGAACTGGCACGGGCTGCCTCCTTACAAGTCTGTGATTTTCCGGGATCCACCTATAACCCCTTATTTATCTATGGGGGTGTGGGACTGGGCAAGACACACTTGATGCATGCAATCGGTAACCAATTACACCAAAAGACCCCTAATGCACGAATTGTTTATCTGCATTCAGAGCGTTTTGTAGCAGATATGGTCAAGGCGCTCCAACACAACACCATTAACGATTTCAAGCAGTCCTACCGGTACGCGGATGCACTCTTGATCGATGACATACAGTTTCTGGCAGGCAAGGAGCGCTCTCAGGAAGAGTTCTTCCATACCTTCAACACACTTCTTGAGTCCCAGCAACAGGTTGTGCTGACCTGCGACCGATATCCCAAAGAAGTCGATGGGCTCGAAGATCGTCTGAAATCGCGCTTTGGGTGGGGTTTGACGGTTGCGATTGATCCGCCGGAACTGGAAACCCGTGTTGCAATCTTAAAGAACAAGGCTGCCTTATCACAGGTGGTGCTTAATGACGATGTGGCTTTTTTTATTGCCCGGCAAATACAGTCCAATGTACGTGAATTAGAAGGTTCATTAAGGCGTGTGATTGCAAATTCGAGTTTTACCGGGCGGCCCATCAGTGTTGAATTTGCGCGTGAGACCCTTCGTGACCTGATTGCACTGCAAGATAGGCTGGTAAGTATCGACAATATTCAAAAAACGGTGGCTGAGTATTACAAGATCAGGGTTTCAGATATGCACTCTAAACGCCGTAATCGTTCCATCAGCAGACCCAGGCAAATGGCTATGGCACTCGCAAAAACATTAACCAGTCAAAGCCTGCCTGAAATTGGGGAGGCATTTGGTGGTCGTGATCATACAACCGTGTTACATGCTTGTCGTAAAATCGAGTCTTTACGTGAGTCTGACAGTCGAATACGAGAGGACTACCAAAACCTGTTAAGAACATTTAATAGCTAATGTGCGTATCCTGTTAACAAATAAAATGATGATGATGAACTGTGAATATGCACACACAACTCAGGAGATGTTGTTAGTTTATACAAGATATCTCATACCACATTAAACTATATAACCTATTGAATATAAAAGTAAAATAATAAGTTATCCACAGATGATTGAGTA
>BTQO01000053.1:0-8367 GCA_036985915.1 Gammaproteobacteria bacterium
GGCAGCCGCGTCAGCCGGTGCTCGACGTCTTCGCATGCCGCTTGCGGGTAGAGCAACAGGCACCGGGCAGTATCGATGGTCACGATCAGCAAACCGGCGTAGCGCTCGATCAGCGACTGACGGTAGCGCATCGGAAGGGCAAGACGGCCCTTCGCATCTAGTGCGATGTGATTGATTCCCCGAAACATGTGTATCCCCGTTGGCACATATTCTTCCCATTTATTCCCACTTTGCGCCACATTCATACACTATAGTAATCGAATCGCGTTAAAGTCAAGAAAATAGGCCCATAACAATGACTTTTTTACTATAAATTACAATAAGTTAGACAGGTGGATCTCGAATAATGCGGATATGTTCCAAACTACTATTTGTGAAACAAAAAGTTAGAAAACTAACCAAGAATTAACATTAAGATTGGGCCATCCTTTACCGTTTGAGGATCAACCATGCACATTTTGATCGGGCCGCCCTGAAAATGAGCCACCCAGGTGGGCACTGAAGGTGGGAGTTGGCCGATAAGCCGGGTTCTGTCGTAGACAGCCATTCATCTTGGCTGCGTGTCACCACGCAACTCTAGCAACCTACCCGGGAACGGTGCGGACCACACCATGGTTCCTCTATTCGGTCTTGCTCCGGGTGGGGTTTACCCTGCCACCGCTGTTACCAACGGTGCGGTGCGCTCTTACCGCACCATTTCACCCTTACCACCCTTGCGGGTTTGGCGGTATATTTTCTGTGGCACTTTCCGTGGGCTTACACCCCCCAGGCGTTACCTGGCACCCTGCCCTGTGGAGCCCGGACTTTCCTCCTCGCATGCTGATCCCATGGATCGCGCACGAAGCGGCTGTCTGGCCAACTCCCACGGATACGTTAACGATTAACCCATGCAGATGGAAGCGTTCCCTGACCTGTGCGATGAGTCGAGCCTGATACGGGATGTGCTGCGCAAACCTAGTGCTATTGGTTCCCTGAATAAAATTGCCGGCGTGGTACGCCTGTAATTTTGGCGGCCAGGGATGCGGCCTTGCCTCGGGGTAGTTCGCCAAGCAAAAGCTCGAATACGTGCGAGGGGTCTAAACTCGTTGGCTTAGGCGCATCTGATTCAGCCCCCGCCACCACCAGTACAAACTCGCCTTTTGTTTGATAGGGATCGGTTTCCACCAGTTCCACCAAATCACCCAATGTTTTTGCAACAATAGTTTCATGTAGCTTGGTCAGTTCCCTGCACATCACGGCACGTCTTTGAGGGCCAAGCAGGTCAGCCATATCCGCCAGCATCGCCTTGATGCGATGACAGGCTTCGAACAGCACAATCGTGCGCGTTTCATTGGCCAGGCCCGATAATCTGCTCCGCCTGGCTGTCCGTCTGGGCGGTAAAAACCCTTCAAAGACATAGTGGTCACAGGGAAGGCCGGCTACAGCCAGGGCGCTTGCCACCGCATTCGGGCCGGGGATTGGTGAGACCTGGATACCGAGCGCATGCACCTGCATGATCAATCGATGACCAGGATCGCTGATCAGTGGAGTGCCCGCATCGGACACCAGGGCAACGGTGTGCCCGGCTTTGAGCAGCTCAAGCACCCGTTTCGAAGCCTTCATTTCATTATGCTCATGCAGGCTGAGCATTGGCCGGTTTGCGCCGATTGACTGCATCAGGACACGGCTGCGCCTTGTGTCTTCAGCCGCGATATAATCAGCATCTCTTAACACCTCGATGGCCCTGGCTGATATATCGCCAAGATTACCGATCGGTGTTGCAACTACATATAATATTCCGGGATTATTTGACACCCTGTTTGGTCCTCCTCATATGAAATCACCACGTTTAGTACCGGCGCTCAAATTATGATCATTAAATCCGGCTATGGTTTGCTCTTGCCAATCATATTATTTCTGGTCTCCTCCTTCGTTGCGGGCTGCGCCCAAATCAAACCATCGGAGCTAGATAGCACACAGATTGAACTTGCACTAAGTGCATCGCAACACCAAATCCAGGGTGAATATCCGGAAGCCGTGGCAATTTACGACAAACTTGCCAGTCTGACTGCACCGCCCGATAATCTGAAGTGGCGCTTGAATGCCATTTCAGCATTGCTATACGCCCATTTGTTACAGGATGCAGAAGAGCGGCTTTCTGATATACCGTCTAACATCAGCAATGTAAACCTTAACGAACAACGCAGGCAGTTATTGGCAAGACTGGCTAATCTCAAAGGAGATCCAAAAACAGCGCTCGCCATCCTGGGCAACGCGCCACCCATATCCAGTAACAAGCTAATTGGGGATTGGTTCGAACAAAAGGCACGCGCACTGGCGCTTTCGGGAAAACCACTGGCAAGCGTTCGATCCAGAATCCAGCTGAACAGGTTATTACCTGATGCTTCTGCAAAAAAGGCAAATGATGAAGCACTTTGGATGACGCTATCAACACTGCCTGCCAGTGAGATGACCCCATTGGCAGGTGAGTCTGCTATCTATAACGGCTGGATTGAATTTGCGGCGATCGCAGCACTTTCCGGCTCCATAACGCTTGAAGAAAGCATAGACATGTGGCGATTGCGTTACCCGAACCATCCTGCAGACCAGAATATAGTTGCCATACTGCTTGATCGGGCAAGCGGGCAAGCGCCAATGCCTGAGCATATTGCGTTGATTCTACCTGTTACCGGCCGTTATAGTGCAGCAGCGATAGCTGTCCGTGACGGACTTATGGCTGCATACTATGACTACGTGCAACGTACTTCAAACCCGGTTTCTCTTCGCATCTATAACATGGGAGACGAACCGTTAAGTGCGTGGACTGTATACCAACAGGCAGTCTCAGACGGTGCCGATTTCGTCATCGGCCCCTTGGCCAAGGAAGCAGTCTCAACGCTGGAGCAATCCGGCACACTGGAAACACCAGTACTTGCGCTCAATACGTCCGGAAATGATGACAATCCAGCTGAAAATATGTATCAGTTTTCGCTTGACCCTGAAACCGAGGCATTCCAGGTAGCCGAGCGCATGGCTCTGGATGGGCATAGTACTGCATTAATCGTATCACCCGACTCATCCTGGGGTGTACGTTTAACTAATGCCTTCAAAACGCGATTTGAACAATTGGGTGGCAGGGTGCTCAGCAGCTATGCGATGAGTGATAAATCTTCAGAGTATTCATCTGGCATAGAAAAATTACTCCTGGTCGACCACAGTAAAAAACGCTACCGTTCGCTCAAATCAGTTTTACGAAAAGATCTTAAATTTGAATCCAGACGACGACAGGATGTAGATGCCATCTTTCTTGCCTCATTTGCAGTGCAGGCAAGACAAATACTACCTTTCTTCAGGTTTCATCGTGCCGGTGATATATCAGTCTATGCAACATCGCATATTTATACTGGTATGCCTGATGCTGCCGCAGACCGGGACTTGAACAACACCACATTCTGTGACACGCCGTGGACGCTGTCTGGCGCTCAAACGATACAAATAGAAAAAAATCGCCTGGCATCACTCTGGCCTGCCGGATTTTCACGCTACCCAAGACTGTACAGCTTGGGTATTGACGCATTCAGATTGCTAGGCTGGCTGGACTGGTTAAACACACATCCTGCTGGTTGGTATAACGGCACTACTGGACGCATTCGCATGGAAAACAAGAAACTTACCAGGCAACTGCTTTGGGCCCGATTTGAGAACGGCCTGCCAAAAGTACTCGACCAGGAACTACCATTACCCCTGAATCAGACACCGATTCAATGAACGGGCAGGAGGCAGAATCCCTGGCATATCACTACCTGGCTGGCAATGGGCTGGAGCTACTCGCAAGAAATTACAGAACAAGGCTTGGTGAAATTGATCTTATTATGAAAGATAATGAAACAATCGTATTTATTGAGGTCAGATACAGAAAAACTACTACGTATGGAAGCAGTGCGGAAAGTATTGACAGGCGTAAACAAGCAAAACTTGTATCTTGCGCCCAGCACTATTTGCAAAAACAGAAAATGAGCTTTTCCGTGGCCAGCCGCTTCGATGTTGTTGCCATCTCGAAAGAAACTGGTCAACCCGGGATTGAGTGGATTAAAAACGCTTTTCAAGTAGAGTAGCGCAAGTAACAATGGAACCGAACCAACGCATAAGACAGTTATTCGAGGACAGTATTGCGACCAAGCAAACTGCCATGGATAGCGCTATTCCATCAATTGCTCACGCTGCCCGGCGACTCGCTGATACCCTGGTCCAGGGCGGCAAGATTCTTTCATGCGGCAATGGGGGCTCAGCAGCCGATGCTCAGCACTTTTCAGCCGAAATGTTAAACCGCTTTGAACGTGAACGGCCTTCACTACCGGCCATCGCATTAACCACTGATAGCTCCACACTCACTTCAATTGCCAATGATTACGATTTCAATGAAATCTTTTCTAAACAAATTCGGGGTCTGGGTCAGACAGGTGATGTATTATTAGCAATCACGACCAGCGGGAATTCTGATAACATTAGTCGTGCCGTAGTTGCAGCACATGATCGGGAAATGGGCGTCATTGCATTGACAGGAAAAAACGGGGGCGAGCTGGCAACACTACTTGAGTCAGATGACATAGAAATTCGCATACTCGGTGAATCAACTGCACGTATCCAGGAAACACATATACTGGTCATTCACTGCTTATGTGATCTTGTGGACAGCTATCTACTTGGGAATTGACAATGAAATACACGTACCTTCGAAACACCGTTATCATACTGGCAAGCCTAGCCACTGTTCTGGCACTGCAAGCCTGCGGGTCTTTTGTCGTTAGTGGTGCCGCAGCCGGCACAGCAGTGGCCCATGATCGTCGCACAATAGGTACTGTCGTGGACGACCAATCCATCAAGATCCAGATATACAAAGGGATCAGTGATGACGAAGAACTATTTGATCGATCTCATATCAGCGTCACCAGCTATAACCATGTTGTATTGATTGCAGGCCAAACGCCTACTCAACAGATGAAGGACCGGATGCAAAACATCGTGAAAAACGTTCATGGTGTCAAGGAAATCTACAATGAATTGGTACTTAGTGAGCCGACAAGTCTTGCCCAACGCACCAATGACACATTTATTACAGCCAAGATCAAGGGGGCTCTGCTAAATATTACTGGCCTAAAAGATTTCGATGTAACCCGCGTAACTGTTGAAACTGAATCAGGCGTGGTCTATCTGATGGGTTTGCTGTCTGAACATGAAGCGAATGTGGTTACTGAAAAGGTGCGTCGGGTAAGTGGCGTAAAAAAAGTTGTGAAGTTATTCGAATACCCGGCCAAATAACCTGATCCCCGCGAACTTTTACATGCACCTGGTTATGTGTGAGCGGGTAGATCTTCAAGCTTCCTATTATAAATACTTGCATCGTCGTTGCTAAAGCAACAGGCAACAATACGCTCAAAGTCCGGTTCCTTCTGCAAGAAAACACGTATCGCAATCCCAGCAGCGGCATCTTTTGGATATCCATAGACCCCGGTACTGATTGCCGGGAATGCGATACTGAATAATGATTGCTTGATAGCAAGCTTGAATACATTTCTATAACAGGATTCCAGCAATCGGGGTTCGCCTTGGTTTCCACCATGCCATACCGGCCCTACGGTATGGATTATCCATCGTGCCTTGAGCCTGAAACCAGGTGTCAGTCGCGCTTCACCCGTTGGACAACCACCCAGTTTTCGGGTGAATGCCAACAGTTCTGGACCGGCGACTCGATGAATGGCGCCATCAACACCGCCACCGCCTAATAGGCTGTTGTTGGCAGCATTAACGATAGCTTCAACCTCAAGCGTTGTAATGTCTGCCTGAACGATTTCAATCACAACGAAAACGCTTGACTTACTTGACGACCTTTAATGCCGGTCGTGAAGGTGCGGGTTCCGGCGGTTCCGGATGGGATTCGTCGGATAATAACTCTTCCGGCTGGAAAACAACCCCTGCCTTATTTTCACGCGCATAGATCGCCAATACTGCTGCTATGGGTGTGCTAACATTGAATGATGCGCCAGAGAAACGTGCACTAAACACGATCGTATCGCTATTCATCGTAAACCGCTGTACGGCTTGGGGTGCGATATTCAGGGTGATTTTACCGTCATCGATATGCATCTTTGGAACCTGAACATCCGCATGGTTTGCATCAACAACAATATGCGGCGTCATGCCACTATCGACAATCCAGTCATAGTAGGCACGTAATAGGTATGGCTTCAGAGAAAGCATCGACATGGCCTGTAAGCATCCAGGCTGCAAACTAGTGCCTACTTTACTTTCATCTCGAGCTCAGCTTCTGTCAGGCTTGACCTGAACGAGCCCCTGGTAAATACACGGGCAGCATATTCAGCGACCGGCTTCGCTTGCCTTGGAAGGTCTATCTTGTAATATGGCAAGCGCCACAGCACTGGCGCCACAGCGCAGTCAACCAGGCTGAATTCGTCGCTCATAAAAAAAGGCTTGGCGGCAAATAGCGATGCGCTACTAACAATTGTCTCTCTAAGCTGTTTGCGAGCCTTCGCCGCGAGCTTTGTATCCCCGGAATTCATTCTCACAAGTTGCTCATACCAATCTTTGTAAACCCGGTACAGCGCTATCCTGGCCGTTGCCCGTAGTACAGGATCGACAGGCATTAACGGTGGATGTGGAAAACGCTCATCCAGATATTCATTAATGATATGCGTTCTGTACAGAACGAGCTCCCGATCAACCAGTGTCGGAATTTCACCATAAGGATTAATGTCCCTGAGATCTTCAGGATAGTGATCCTCATGAACATCATGGATTTCGACAGTAATGCCCTTCTCGGACAAGGCCAGCCTTGTGCTGTGACTAAAGGGAGACACAGGTGACGAATACAACGTCATCACTGATCGTTTATGTGCGATAACCGCCATATCAATCCAACCTACAGCGAAATGCTGTCATTTCTTATGTGAAAGAATGCGTGAATCCGCCAACTACTTTACATCACGCCAGTATTCGACCTTAAGCATATAGGCAACTACAAGCAGGATAACCAGGAAGGCAATCACCCAGAATCCGTAGGCATGGCGCTTGAGTCCAGCTGGCTCGCCCAAATACACCATGAAAGTCACCAGGTCACGCACTACGCGTTCATACTCGGTCCGGAGAAAGTATTCCTGATTCTACCAGTTTTAAAGACGTGATGTGCTTCTTGCCATCTTTATCTTCGGAATAAACCGGTTCTTGCCAACCCTGTAGCCGCCACAATACATGCGGCATCGATACACCTTCAAACATGGCATTATTGACACCGGTGGGCCGGGATTCATCCCGATAGAAACTCTAAAAAATAAGTATATAACCAATCGGCTCCTCTAGAACGGGCTATAACAGACAGGTCAGGTGGTTGTACACCAAACCAGCGTTTAGACTCATCCGGTTTAATCGCTATATTCATCCCATCAAAAATCTTGCCGGAAGCAAACATCAGATTTTTCGTAAGCTGCTCTTCGGAAAGCTCAAGATCCTGACCCAAGCGCTTGTAGGTCATAAAGGTGGCTTTTTATACGAACCGTACATCATGCCACGGAACATATGCAGGTAGACGACCACAAAAAAAGCCGATGCACCGGTTGAATGCATATAGCGAATCAACCAACCCCAGTCCACATCACGCATGATGAATTCAATGGATGCAAAAGCCTTTGAAGCATCCGGTTTGTAATTCATGGTCAACCAGATACCTGTCAGAATCTGAATAACCAGCACCAGGATGGCCAGCAAACCAAAGTAGTACCAGAAATTAAAATTTTTCGGTGCATAATATTTTGCCAGGTGTTCATTCCATAGTTTTGTCATCGGAAAGCGTTCGTCTATCCAATTGACTAGACACCCAAGCGCGCTACGCATTCTAGAAAGTTCGGTTTGCATTAGGCGCTCTCATGATCAACGCCAATCTCGATCACGGCGTTAGTGAGATATTGATGAGGAGGTATGTCCAGATTCCTGGGCGCCGGCACATCCTTGAAGACACGTCCCGAAAGATCAAACTTGGAACCATGGCAGGGACAAAAGAAAATACCATCCCCGGGTTCAACTTTCGGACGATACAAGGGCGAACATCCTAAATGGGTGCATAATCCAATTACTACCAGATATTCCTCATTGATAGCCCGGCCGGCACCGCGAATATAGCCAGGCTGCCTGGCATCATCAGATTCCGAATCCCTCAGGTGACCTGTCATATCCTTTAGCGCTGACAACTTTTCAGGTGAACGGCGGACAACCCACACCGGTTTACCGCACCACTCTCGAACCACGCGTTGCCCCGGCTTCAGTGCGCTGATATCGACCAGGGATGGGTGCACCAGCGGCCTTCGCCTTTTCACTAGG
>BTQO01000054.1:0-8278 GCA_036985915.1 Gammaproteobacteria bacterium
GTGCGCAGCGGCAAGGGTTATAAAATGGAATCCTATGCCATTGAGCCACTACCCCCCAACTCGGTGGTCGACAAGCGTCTCGAGGATGTCGAGGCAGTTGGACAAACCATCCAAAAGGCCTACAGGCGGTCGGGTAGCAAGAACAAGCATGCTGCGGTCGCGGTATCCGGCTCCACCGTTATTACCAAAGTGATCACGATGCCTGCCAACCTAACCGAGGATGAACTGGAAGAGCAGATCGCGCTCGAGGCGGATCAATATATCCCCTATCCCCTTGAGGAAGTCAATCTCGATTTTTCTGTGATGGGCCCGACCGAAGGCAGCCCGGATCTGAGCAATGTGTTATTGGCGGCATCGCAATCGCAAAACGTGGATGATCGAACAGATGCGTTAGCTATCGCCGGGCTGGAGACCAAGGTTGTGGATGTCGAGGCCTACTGTGTTGAGCATACATTTGATTTGATGCGTCACCAGATCGCTGATGAAGGGATCGATAAGGTTGTTGCGATTGTGGACATCGGCGCGACTACAACAACGGTCACCGTTATCTATGACGGAAACATTATCTATACCCGAGATCAGGCATTCGGTGGCAAACAATTAACGGAAGAGATTATGCGCCGATATGGATTGACGTACGAAGAAGCCGGCCAGAAAAAGCGCCAGGGCGGATTGCCAGGCAACTACGAAAATGAAGTTTTGCAGCCCTACAAGGATAATTTAGTGCAACAGGTCGGCCGGTCCTTGCAATTTTTCTATTCATCCAGTTCCTATAATAATGTTGATCATGTGTTATTGGCAGGTGGAACCGCTGCATTACCGGGTATTGATACGTATGTCGAGAAGGGAATGGGTGTGCCGGTATCTGTGGCGGATCCAATCAAGGGCATGAAATCCAGTTCCAGAGTCAATATGGAACGCGTCGCTACAGACGCACCGGCGCTTATGATCTCGCTAGGGCTCGCACTCAGGAGCTTTGACTAACATGGCAAAAATCAATCTATTACCGTGGCGTGAAGAGCTTCGCAATCAGCGCAACAAGGAATTCGGCGTTGTTGCAGGTGTCTTTGCAGGCATCGGTTTGGTAGTAATCATAGCGGTGACACTGTACTACGCAGCGCGTATCACAATCCAGGAAGGACGTAACCAGTTTCTTGAATCCGAAATTGTCAAGCTGGATAAGGAAATTGCAGAGATTAAAGATCTTGAAAAGGTCAAGGCGCGATTGCTGCAACGCATCACAACGATTCAGGACTTGCAATCAAATCGAACAGAAATCGTGCACTTGTTTGACGAGATCGTAAAAGTGTTGCCCGATGGCGTGTACCTTGAATCCGTTAGCCAGAAGGGTGACAAGGTGACCATTATTGGTATTGCAGAATCAAACTCGCGTGTGACCGATCTTACACGGAATATTAAAAAGTCGGGATGGCTGAAAAATCCCACCATCGAGGTTGTGCAAGTAAAGCAAATCGGTTTTATGCGTACAGCAGGATTTACCATGAAGATCACCCAGTTCAATCCCGAAAAGCCCAGGGAAAAAGATGAGGAGGGCGGCTGATATGGCGAATATTGACTGGAAACATGCCTTTGATGCCAGCAACCTGGATCAGCAAAACCCCGGTAAATGGCCTATTGGTATTCAAGGCATCACCTTTATTGCAGCTACTGCAGCAGTCATTGCAGTCGGCTGGTTTGTTGACCTTGGCCCTTACGTGGCGGTACAGAACCAGCAAAAACAACTTGCGACAGTACAACAAAAAGAGCCTGAGTTGAAAACCACATTTGAAAGCAAGGCACGACAGGCGGCGAGCCTGGAGGCGCTCAAGGCGCAATTAAAGGAAATGAAGCGTTCATTCGGTGCAGCGCTTAAAAAATTACCCAAGAAAGCCGAGGTCGATGAGCTGTTGGTTGATATATCGCAGACAGGTGTGCGCAGTGGTCTGGAGTTTAACTTGTTCAAGCCGCTGGGGGATCAGCCCAAGGAGTTCTATGCCGAGGTGCCAATCAGCATTTCTGTCATCGGGACATTTCACGAATTCGGTGATTTCGTCAGTGGACTGTCAGAACTGTCACGCATCGTAACAGTCCATGATGTGAAACTGGTTCGAGGGGGTGGCAAAAGCAAGAAAGCAGGTCAGAGACCTTCGAACAAACTGACGATGACCTTGACTGCCAAGACGTACCGTTATGTCGATGAAGAAGAGGGTGAGGGAGGCAAATAACATCATGTCCAACAGTGCTAACCATGTCGGATTATCTGATGCCGGAAAATCCCGGTCAGCAGTTACGGTGTTTCTGAGAAACTGCCTGATGTTTGCTGTTGTGGCGTTCTTGTCTGCCTGCGGCGGCGGTGCGTCGTCTGATCTGGTTAATTTCGTTCAGGAGGCGAGAAGCAAACAACAACCGAATATAGAAGAGTTGCCAGAATTCAAGCCCTATGAGCCTTATCGATATACGGCAGCCGATCTTCGTGACCCGTTTGAAGTTTCAGACTTTTCCGTTAAACAGCAGCAGGTTGCGCAAAAGAGCGGTGCAGGCGCACGCTGTCCGGTACATGATCCGGAGCCATTGGAAGTATTTGCTTTGGATTCATTGCGCATGGTGGGAACGCTCGAACAGGAAGGCACCATGTGGGGGTTGATCCGTGCAACAGATGGCACGATCCATCGAATCAAGATTAATCATTACATCGGTCAAAATTGCGGCAAGATCCTGAAGGTATCTGAGAACAGGGTCGAATTACTCGAAATCGTGCCAGATGGTTCAGGCGGTCTTATGGAAAGAGCGGCATCGTTGGCATTGAAAGATTGATATTCAGGAGAAGGTGGCATGAAACACTTACAACGGCATGACAATAGCACAGGGGAGCGAAATATGGTGAAGTTCGCATTTGCAACATGGTTGTCTGGAATGAAATCAGTATTCCGGACTGTTGTCCTGATGTTGCCACTGGTAGCAGCAGGATGGGTGCCGCAGGCAATAGCGAATTCACTTGAAGACGTCAGCTTTGCATCGCTGCCTGGCGAGAAAGTGCAAATGACACTGACCTTAAGTGGTCCGGCTTCGGAACCGTTGACTTTTAGCATTGATAATCCTGCTCGCATTGCCCTGGATCTGGTGAATACCACCAACAATCTTTCTGCCCGTTCGAAATCAGTCGGCATCGGTATGATCCGAAGCATGAACTCAGCGGAAGCCAAGGGGCGAACCAGGGTCGTTATCAATCTTGCCAAGGTTGTACCCTACGATGCCAAGGTAGACGGCAACAAGATTATCGTGACCCTTGGCGGCGCTGCCGATACAGCATCCGCAGTGCTCAGTACTACTACCAGCGCTGTTTCAACCAGCAAGCCCTCAGGCGCAGGTGTGAGCAATGTTGATTTCCGGCGTGGCAAGAATGGCGAGGGTGTAATTAGTATCACCTTGCCGAGCAAAAAGACACTGGTTGACATGCGCGAAGAAGATGGCCGCTTGCTGATCGATATTCAGAATACACCACTACCTGTTCGCCTGGAGCGGACACTGGATGTGATTGATTTCGCAACCCCCGTACTGACGATTGATTCGTTCGGCCATGGCACAGGCACCAGGATTGAAGTTGCACTAACAGGTGATTATGAGCATCTCGCTTACCAGTCCAATAATCTGTATACCATTGAGGTGAAACCGGTTACTGAAGATGAAGAGGCCCTGGCCGCCAGAAGGAAACAGGAGTACACAGGTGAGCGATTATCACTGAATTTCCAGGATATCGAGGTCCGCGCCGTGTTGCAGTTACTGGCGGATTTCACAGGGCTTAATATCGTGGTCAGTGACACGGTTACAGGCAGCCTGACACTGCGCCTAAGGAATGTTCCCTGGGACCAGGCGCTCGATATCATTCTTAAGACCAAGGGTCTGGATAGACGGCAGACTGGCAATGTGATGCTGGTGGCACCGAGTGCGGAAATCGCGGCACAGGAAAAACTTGAACTCGAAGCCAGCAGGCAGATAGTCGAACTGGCACCACTTCGTTCCGAGTTTATCCAGATCAATTATGCCAAGGCATCCGATTTGGCCAGCTTACTGAAATCATCGGAAAACCGGCTGATGTCGGAACGCGGTAATGTAACGATCGATGACCGTACCAATACCCTGTTGGTGCAGGATAGCAGTGAAAAGCTCGGGGAGATTCGCCGCCTGATCAAGACGCTGGATGTCCCGATTCGCCAGGTGCTGATCGAGTCCAGAATCGTGATTGCGAACAATGATTTCAGTAAGGCGCTCGGCGTTAGGTTCGGATTCGCCCGCAGCGAGTTGCCCGAATCGACGCTATTTGGTGAGAATACCCAGTACACCATTGGCGGCCTGCAGACCGGCAACGGTTCGCTGTCGCCGTCTACCGTGACCGGATTTGAGGTACCTGGGGGTTCCGGTAACGAGGGTCTGCTGGTTGACCTGCCCACAACGAACCTAGGCATTGCCAATACGGCTTCAATCGGACTTGCGGTTGGCAGGCTCGGTTCTTACTTCCTGCAACTGGAGCTCCAGGCAGCCCAGGCGGAAGGCAGGGGCGAGGTGATTTCCAGCCCGAGGCTGGTCACTTCTGACCAGAAAGAAGCCGTTATCCGTCAGGGTGTTGAAATACCCTACCAGCAGGCCTCATCCAGTGGTGCCACCAGTACCGCATTCAAGAGCGCCGTGCTGGAGTTAAAGGTGAAACCGCAGATTACACCGGATGACCGCGTCATTCTCGATCTCAGTGTCAGTAAGGATGCGGTAGGTTCGTTATTTGGCGGTATCCCGAGCATCAATACCCAGAAAGTCACTACCCAGGTGCTGGTGAATAATGGTGAAACCGTGGTACTTGGCGGTGTCTATGAGCGCACCAAGAACGAGTCCCTTGAACGTGTACCGTTCTTCAGTGATTTGCCGTATGTGGGTTGGGCCTTCCGGTCGAAGTTTAAGCGGGATGACAAGACTGAACTTCTGGTGTTTGTCACGCCCAAGATTATTAAGGAGAGTTTCGGTATTCAATAACAACCATTACCCATTGAACCATTCGGCGCCCGGGAGCAATCCCGCGGCGCCTTTTGTTTTTTAAGCGTCATGCAACACGAAAAGAATGTCTTTCTGATCGGGCCCATGGGTGCAGGCAAAAGCACCATTGGCCGGAGGCTTGCGCGCACCTTGGGTTTTGATTTCAAGGACAGCGATCATGAAATCGAGCAGCGGACCGGTGTAGATATTCCATTTATATTCGAGAAAGAAGGTGAGGCAGGTTTTCGTAAACGTGAAAAAAAGGTGATTGATGAACTGACCGGTTTACCGAATATTGTGCTTGCGACAGGCGGTGGCGTCGTGCTCGATGCTGACAATCGAGCTGCTCTTTCCAAACGCGGTACCGTGGTGTATTTAAAAACCAGCGTAGACCAGCAACTCAAGCGTACCTCCCGGGACAGGCAGCGTCCATTGCTGGACATAGATGATCCACACGCGTGTTTGGAAGAGCTGATGATCGTTCGTGATCCCCTGTATCATGAAGTCGCAGATCTCGTGGTGACGACGGATGGACGTAAAGTTTCAGCCGTTGTAAGAGAACTTGAAAAACATTTGGAAAACAGGCACAAGAACCGCATGTGAATGGTGTTGATGCAGGTGGCGTAAAGACGGCCCAGATGTTGAATTAAACATAAAGCACTACTGGCAATGATTGAACTGAACCTTGAACTTGGCGAACGGAGTTACCCGATTTACATTGGTGCCGATCTGCTTGCTGATGAGCAGTTGTATCTAAGCCATATTGATGCACACCAGGTAGCAATCGTTAGTAACATAACGGTGGCGCCACTTTATTTGGAGCGTCTGAAACGGGCATTGTCACAGTTCTCTGTTGTGTCAATTGTGCTGCCCGATGGTGAATCGCACAAGACGTTAACGAATGTCGAACACATCATCACGCGTTTACTGGAAGAAAAATATTCCCGTGATTGCACGCTGGTTGCGTTAGGTGGCGGAGTTATTGGCGATATAACCGGATTTGCTGCAGCCTGTTATCTGCGTGGTGTCAACATTATCCAGGTACCAACGACTCTATTGGCGCAGGTCGATTCATCCGTTGGTGGCAAGACCGGTGTGAATCATCCACTGGGTAAAAATATGATCGGTGCGTTTTACCAGCCGCGATGTGTCGTTGCCGACACGGGTAGTCTCGATACGCTACCGGACCGGGAACTAAAGGCCGGCATCGCTGAAGTGATCAAATATGGATTGATCAGGGACCCCGGGTTCTTTGACTGGCTGGAAGTGCATATGCAGGCGCTATTGGCACGAGAACCCGTAGCATTGGCAGAAGCCATTAAACGCTCGTGTGAAAACAAGGCCGATGTGGTTCAAGCCGATGAACGAGAATCTGGCCAGCGTGCATTGCTGAATCTGGGCCATACGTTTGGTCATGCCATTGAAGCGGGCATGGGATATGGCAACTGGTTGCATGGCGAGGCAGTCGCAGCGGGTATGTGTATGGCGATCAGGATGTCATCTGCCTTGGGCTGGTTATCTCGCGATGATCAAGACCGGGCGACAGGTCTGATTGCCGCGGCTGGCTTACCGGTGCAGCCCCCTGCCGAGCTTACTTCGGATCAAATGCTAAAAATCATGGCGGTCGATAAAAAAGTCCTTAAGGGTCAATTGCGACTGGTGCTCTTGAACGGCATTGGCAGTGCCGTGTTAACCGCTGACTACGACGAGGCAACCTTGGCCAGGACACTGACGGCCGCATAACCGCGATTGATCAAACCCATTGATTGCGCTAGAAGAAAATCTTTTTAAAGCGCCACCGGTTAAGTCCTGTCAAGCCTATTCGTAGTATGGAAATAGGGATTTTGTGCGTGCTTTGGGTCTCTCGTCCTCATCCATCATGTGCAACCCAATCGTTTCTACACGTGCGTTGACGAATACTCGCAATGGACCATTTGGCTCGCTATACTTTTGGCCCTTTTGCGCTGGACGGGTGGCTGCCTGGCCGGTTATTGCCGTAAAAGGCTGCGAGATCGAAGGCATTCCTGCACCTTTTTCTATTATGAGAGGTAGTGAATTGAACGAGCGCATGCGGCAGTGCCGCACGTCAGCGGGTCTTTATGATCCAGCCTATGAGCACGATGCCTGCGGTGTCGGTTTTGTGGTGGACATCAAAGGCCGGCAATCACACACCATCGTGCGTCAGGCACTGACAGTGCTCAATAACCTGACGCACCGGGGTGCGTGTGGTTGCGAGGTGAATACCGGTGACGGCGCCGGTATCCTGGTTCAGATTCCGCACGCGTTTTTGCAAGCCACCTGCCAGGACCTTGGCATTGATCTGCCTGAGCCCGGTGACTACGGCACTGGCATGATTTTTTTGCCGCGCGATGATGCCCAGGCTGCCCAATGCCAGTCGATACTGGACTCCATCATCGCTGAAGAAGGCCAGGGGCTGCTTGGCTGGCGCGATGTACCCTACGATGACACGCATCTTGGCCCCACTGCCCGCTCGGCAGAACCGGTGTTCAAGCAAGTCTTCATTGCGCGCAGCGATGAATTAAAGGATGTGGATGCCTTTGAACGGCGTTTGTACGTGATCAGAAAACGCGTCGAGCATGCTGTTCGTCAATCTGACCTGGGTGAGCGTGACCTGTTTTATATACCCAGTCTTTCCGCGCGGACGTTTATCTACAAGGGCATGCTGACTTCACAGCAACTTGAGCACATGTTCACGGATTTAATGGATTCGCGGTTAACCAGTGCGATGGCATTGGTGCATTCCCGTTTTTCGACCACCACCTTTCCATCCTGGCCTTTGGCGCACCCGTTCAGGTACATCGCACACAATGGCGAGATCAACACGCTGCGCGGCAATATCAACTGGATGCGCGCCCGTGAGGCCTTGTGCGAATCACCATTGTTTGGCGATGACTTAAAAAAAGTCCTGCCCATCGTAATGGAAGACGGCAGTGATTCGGCCACCTTCGATAACGTACTTGAGTTTTTGCATATGGCCGGGCGGCCCCTACCGCATGCCGTGTTGATGATGATCCCGGAGGCATGGAGCGGCCACCGGGAAATGGACCCGTCACGACGCGACTTTTACGAATTCCACAGCTGCCTGATGGAGCCCTGGGATGGCCCGGCATCCATTGCTTTTACCGATGGCAAGGTTATCGGTGCCGTGCTCGATCGCAACGGGCTGAGGCCGTCGCGCTATTACGTCACGCGTGAAGGTCTGGTGGTCATGGCCTCTGAAGTCGGTGTTCTGGAC
>BTQO01000055.1:0-8275 GCA_036985915.1 Gammaproteobacteria bacterium
ATCCAGTCGCTAGGAAGAATGACCTGCATAAGTTCCGATACGATTTAACAGTTACAGGTTAGCGTCTTGTTAATCTGACTGTGCTGCAATGCTCACATCAACCAGATAGACTTCCTCACCTGGCACAACACCAAATACCATTCGGCTGTATTTCACACCTATTATTTCAGCAAGTCGGGGTACATATTCCGTTAACATCCGGTTTATGGCTATGGCGAACGCCTCAACACTCATACTACCCGCCTCAACACTCGCTTCCATTTCCGCTTTTTGCTTTAGCATTTGCTGTTGGATTGCCCTTAATGGTTCAATCATGTCGTCTGAGTAATCATCACCCAAAGTGGCCCGCAACATACCAATCAAAGGTGTTAGATCCGTAAGGTTAGGCATAATGCGTACGACACCGCATTGTGCCTGCACCTCCTCCCAGTTGCCTTCCTTGCCCCCGTAGTTTCCATATAGAAGGTGTGACAGCCAAAATCCATGCGCACCCTCTACCAATAGCGGCGGTTTATCTTCTGTGGCAGTGGAAAACAGGATTCGGTTTGCTACTTGGTGGCACACGCCATAACGTGCATACCAACTGGTAATGCCCGCATGGTCGTCTTCATCTTCTGGTGTGCTGATACAGGTTGCAAGCTTCATATCAGCCTGCCCTGTGTGTAGCAAGCGTGCTGCAGGGTTGTTTTGTCCCGTCATGTGGCATATCCCCCAGCAGTACCAATAATCTCCTTTTGATGTATCCGGGGGACAAGTTTTAATCGGGTCGTACGTTGTTACCCACGTATGATCAAGAAAACCAGCAACTTGCAAGGGATTGGCCCAAACATATACGCTCATGGTCTATATTCTTTTTGGGTTTAGGAATACTGGATCTAGGCTGCGTCAGCATCGATCAATTGTGATGCTACATACGCTTGTACCTGATCAGATGGCAACGGCTTGGAGAAAAAATAGCCCTGGCCGTAATCGCAGCCCATGGACAGCAGCCATTCCGCATTATGCGCTTCCTCTATACCCTCAGCGACAATCTTGAGATTAATCGCCCTCGACAACGTTATAACGGATTTGAGGATATTGGCAGCCTTGGTCTCTTTCTCATAACTGATGACGAAACTGCGATCGATCTTGAGCACATCAATCGGGAACTCATGCAGGTAGCTCAGCGATGAATAACCCGTGCCGAAGTCGTCCAGGTAGATCAGCACACCCAGCTTGTGCAGTTTATTCAATATCTGCTTGGCATGATTGGCATCTTCCATAATGGCGCTCTCGGTAATCTCGACGCGCAGATGGTGACTAGCCAAGCCTGCTGACTCAATCGACTGTTTGATATGATTGAGCAGGCCGGGGTGCGAGAATTGCCGCGGTGACAGGTTCACGCTGATATACAGATCGTCATACACCGCGTGTTCCGCCTGCCAGGCTTGCAACTGACGACAGGCTTCAGAAATCACCCATTCACCGATCGATACGATCAACCCCGTTTCCTCGGCAACCGGGATGAAATCCAACGGCGGTATAAACCCCTTTTCCGGGTGGATCCAGCGCAGCAGGGCTTCGAACCCGACCGGCTTGGCGGTTTCCAGTTCAACGATTGGCTGGTAGTTGAGCTTGAACTCGTTGCGCTCCAGGGCACGGCGCAGGTCGTTTTCCATATGCAGGCGCATCATGGCGCCTTCGTGCATCTCGGCATTGAAGACCTCATAGCGCCCCTTACCGAGACTCTTGGCCTTATACATGGCGGTGTCGGCATCGCGCAGAATATCCTCACTGCGCCGGTAATCCTTGTTGGCCATAGCAATGCCGATACTGGCGTTGGGAAAGATCTCGTGGCCATCAAGATTAATCGGTATTACCACCTTGCTGAGAAAACGTTCGGCAACAATAGAAGCTCCGGCGGCATCTTTTACGCCTTCCAGCAGGATGACGAATTCATCGCCACCGAGCCGGGTGACGGTATCGCCGGGGCGGATACACTCCATCAGGCGCTTCGATACTTCAATCAACATACGATCGCCGAGCAGATGGCCGAGACTGTCGTTAACCACCTTGAAGTTATCCAGATCGATAAACAGGATGGCAAAGTCCAGTTTCTCGGAGCGTTGCCCCAGCTTGAGTGCGACATTGAGCCGGTCAAGCAACAGTGCGCGGTTGGGCAGGTTGGTCAGACCGTCGTGGAAGGCATCGTGGATCAGTTGTTCTTCAGCCAGCTTGCGTTCGGTGATATCCGTTTGCGAGCCGGCCATGCGATACGGCTTGCCGTCATCATCCTTAACGGCGACGCCCCGGCACTTCAACCAGCGTTCGCTGCCGTCCTTATGCTTCATACGGAATTCATGCGCCAGGTTATCGGTCAGGCCGTCGAGGTGCCGTGCAACAGCCGTGCGAAAATCGATCAGGTCTTCGTCAACGATGAGCTTGAACACATCCTCAGCGTGGTTGCCGATCTCCCCTTCCGTGTAACCCAGAATTTCATGGAACCGCGGTGACAAATATATCTCATCTTTGACCAGGTCCCAGTCCCACATGCCGTCGTTGGCGCCTTTTGTAGCCAGCGCATAGCGTTCCTCACTGGCGCGCAACGCTTGTTCGGCCTCGATACGGTCAGTGATGTCATAGAAATCGACAACAACGCCGGTGATTTTCCCCGCTTCCTCCACGGGGTTGATGACATATTCGACCGGTATATGCGAGCCATCCTGCTTTGCGAAGTAGTTTAATGCGGATCGCTGCGCCACCCCTTCATACAGGGCGGCATGAATGTCGTGGTTTTCGATAAACGGACAGGGGCGCCTGTCGTCGGGATTGTCCTTGAGTGTGCCCTCGGTAAATATACACACGTCACCTGTCAATGAACGACCGATCAGCGCCTCAGACTGCCAGCCGAGCATTCTGGCACCAGACGGGTTAATTGAGGTAATCATCCCTTTGATATCAATGCCCATAATGCCCTCACCAGAGGCATTCAGGATCAGTTCGTTGTGCCGGCGAAGTCGTTCCCGTTCAGTGCGCGTTCGTAGCGCGACGATGCCAAAGCTGACATCGTCAGCGAGCTCGGTCAGCAGGCGCACACTGTCCGCATCGAAGGCATTTGTTTCCGAAGAATAGATGCACAGCACACCGGTGCAGTGTTCATCGCTCTTCAGCGGTAGCGCGATAATGGAAGAGAAACCGGCTTCGAGGGCCTGACTGCGCAGGGTGGGAAAACGCTCGTCGTTCGCGAGATCTGTCACCAGTTGCATCTCTCCGGTTCGGATTGCGGCAGAACTCGGGTGTTGTCCTTCTTTTGTGTCGGCCCAGGTCAGTGATTCGGTTTGCAGATGCTCCGTGCCCATACCTGCTTGGGCAATCGGCTGGATGGCCTTGGCGGCATCATCCCAATTGCAATAACCGACCCAAGCCATGTGGTAGGCACCTTTGCTGACGACGATGCTGCACACCTCGGTCAGCAGGTCGTACTCACTCCCGGCGTGAATCATCGCTTCATTGCTGGCACTTAATACGCTGAGTGCAACGTTCTTTTTCGCCAAGTCCAGTTCGGCCTGTTTGCGCTCGGTGATGTCCAGCCAGGAACCGACAATCTCCTGCTGGCCATTCTTTAGCTCCAGCAGCTTGCTGTCATCGTAGATCCAGCGGTAGCCGCCATCCTTGCTTTGGAAGCGATACTCCTGCGCGTTGCTTTCTTCATCGATAAGTTTGCTGATTCCGATATGAGCACGCGCCCGATCGTCCGGATGAACATGCGTTTGCCAAAACTCCGGCTCCTTCACGAATACCTCACTCGGATGACCGAGTTGCTGTAGCACATTGTCGCTAACGAAGGTCAGCGCCATGCCCTCACCTGCCGGGTCGGCGCTGTAGATGACCGCGGGGCTGGATACCACCAGGTGTTGCATGCGCGCCTCGCTGGACTTAAGTGACTGCTCGGTTTCATGGCGCTTGGTCAAATCCAGGACGATGGCAACGTACACGGGCGGTTGCTCATTGGCGGAGTATTGCAGTCTCACCTCGCATGGGTAATCCGAGCCATCCTTGCGACGGTGGATGGTTTCAAAATGGAGCAGGTGTTCAGTACCATCATGCAGTGGTCTGATCAACGCCCTGAAGGTTGCTTCAGTGTATTCCGGCTTGATATCGACCGGCGTCATCTGCAGCAATTCATCCATGCTGTAGCCCAGGTTTGCTTGTGCACCGTTGTTGATCTGTTTGAATTTAAGGCTTCTTCCGTCGAATACGTAGATCTCCTCCCGCGACTGCTCCAGTATCCTGCCAAGACGCTGGCTCTCTGATTCCGCCTGTTTGCGCGCCGTGATGTCCAGCAGGTAGATGATCAGGCCTTCGTTCTCGGCCGGATAGGCACGCATGGCATACCATTGGTTATGGGGTGTGTAGAACACCTCCTCGGAAACAATCTGGCGATCCACCATGGCATGGTGCAGCGGTTTGTAGGCGAAATTAGCCAATTCCGGAACAAGGTCCCAGATTGTTTTTCCCAGCATGTCCCCTGTTTCTTGATAGGTAAACTTTTCTGCCATGGGGTTGGCATAAATAATGCGCCATTGATTATCCACGGCGATAAAGGCGTCTGTTAAGCTGTTGAGCAGGCTGGTGATGCGCTCATTGGCCTTCTTGAGCGCCCTATCCATGGACTTTTGTTTGCTGAGATCCAGCATGATGCCGGTAAAGGTATAGCCTTTCTCGGTCGGCACCTCGGTGACGGATAAATATACAGGGAACGTTTCCTGGTTCTTGCGTAAACCGGTGACTTCACGACCTATGCCAATGACCTTGGCACGGCGGGTCTTAAGGTATTTGGCAAGGTAAGCATCGTGGTTTTCCCGGACGGGGCTCGGCATCAGCATGGAGACATTCTGCCCCACCATCTCGTCGGCGCTGTATCCGAATATTTTTTCCGCCGCGTTGTTAACCGACAGCATGATGCCCTTATCGTTGATGGTGACGATGGCATCCACGGCATAATCCATAAAGGCGCGTGTTCTGGCCTCGTCTTCGTGGATTCTTGTTTCGCGCGCCTTGACGGCAGCGATCATTTCCTTAAATGCCTTCGCCAGGGTGCCGACCTCATCGTTGCCTGTCTTGGGCAATTCAATATCGTAATGCCCTGCCCCGATCCGGTTGGCGCTCTCGACCAAACGGCGCAGCGGCTTGACGGCAATACGTGCATACAGGGCTGCAATGATCACCCCCAGTAAAACCAGGATTGCAATGATCTGGATACTCTGGTTGCGCGCATGTGAGGCACTAACCAGGATATCGTCCAGTGGTTGGGCGATCAGCAACAGGAAAAAACGATCCTCTGACACGGGATCAAAATTCAGTTTTACCAGGTGTAAAATAGTTTGTCCGCCGTCATACTGCATATCGATCGCACGGCTATCACAGCCTGATCCCGGCAGTAAACATTCCGTCACCTTCGGGTGATCATTCTGGATCTGCCATTGCTCACCCCGGTCAAAACCGAAGGTCTTATCGCGATCAGGTTGAAGCAGGTAATCGCCCCGTTGGTTGGTGAGGTATACGTTGCGCTCTTCAAACCCCGGACGATTGAGTTTGTTTAACCGGGCAATGAAATCGACATTGATGACGATCATGCCGAACAGCGCACCATCACCTGAATAGATGGGCGTTGCAAAGCGCATGGTGGGTATGACGGGATCGATGATCTTGCCATGCTCACGCTGCAGATTGAGCTCCGAGATATAAACCTCGCCCGGCCCCAGCTTGAGCGTGCGCTTGAAGTAGTCGCGATGGCCTTTCTGCTGCAACAACGACCCGGTGGTGCCGGAAAGGATCTGACCTTTTTCGCGCGTCACACGAACCAGTTCCCTGCCGTTATCCTCAACCCCGATGAAACGCAGTTGGTAATACTCTTTGTTCCTGTTCAGAAGCCCGACGAAGATTTTTTCCAGACGTTTTCGCCACTGGCCTTCCGTGGAACCGCCCTTGGGGTCAACCCCGCCCCCACTGTGGGCGCGGATGATACCCTCAATCGGCGGCATCCCGGATAGAAGCAATACATCGCGTTGTGCCTCATGCAGGCCGCGGATGAATTCAGCGCCCCGATGGTGTGCACCCTCCTTCAATTCCTCCCGACCGCGCTCGATTAAGGTGTGTTCGATGCTCCGGTAATTGACGATACCGACGGCGGCGCCGACGACAATGACCATCCCGGTGGTTAGTAGTGCAACCTTGGTGGCAAGCGTCAATCTCATGTGATGTCAATGTCCCGCCGCAATTATTTGTATTGTTCTGTACGCATTCACGATGCTACATAAGAGCGCATAACCGCAACAAATGCTCGAAAAGTCGTTATGCAGCCCTCTTGATCCGACGCGTTGTGTACGGCGGCAACATCACAGCGGCAATTAACTTAAGAAGCAGCAACCACCGTGCCAGCACAACATCGGTCTTACACGCACCTTATTGTGTTATTTATAGCCAATAACCAACAAGAAAACTAAGGTATTGCAAAGAATATTAATTTATTTCCCGTATAAATACTATAAGTTAATGCCTATTTATGATTATTATCAGGGTGATGCAGGAGTTTCTTAGTGTAGATAATAACTGGTAATTGCCTGTTGAATCATTCGCCGTACACTGCAATAACCATATAAATTAATGGGTTATCCTGTTGCCGGCGCATGGTATGGCTTACACGGCAGGCTGTACGATAGCCAATATGGTGCCGAATATTCGACAGTAGGGCACCCCCCATTGGCTATACCTTAAAGACAGGCTGAAGCAGATGCGCGTGCGGGTAGCTAAGGGAAGCTTATGAATAATTCCCTCTAAGAATGATTAGCGCACGAAAAAACAAACACAAGTTTCCCTAGAACATAAAATCGTCCGCTACGAACATGCCTTTCCTGAGTTGCAGACTGTGCTTATCACAGAATGCCTCCACATTTTCTGTGAGTTGCACGATCTGTTGTTTAATGATTTCCTCATCGCGCGTTCTGCCGGTTTCATAACGACCCACCAGCAGTTGCAGTTCAACGAGCCGGCCTTTTGCCAGTGCGCCGGCGACAAACATGACGATATGCCGAAATTTAAAATCCTTGTCGGCTTTGTCCATACGGGAAACACGGACGATGTTGTCGTCGATATGTTCCTTGGAAAGCTCCAACTCACCCATAAATTGCTCAATATCGTTAAAAACGACCTTGGCCATGGCGCGACTCCTTTGATTTTGGCGTATTCGTTATCTATTGGCGACGCAGTTGATTATAAGCGCTTCAATCACTCGATATGAATCTAATATTTTTATCGATAATTCAGGCAGTTAACTCCATGCAGACAGAGAGTGAAATGACTTGGGTGATCATGCGGATCGATTGATTTCGGCGATCTGCCCGTTGAGCGTCCAAAGATCGACTATGTAACCGACCAGGAACAGGCCGCCGGTAAAGAGATAAAGGATCGCAGTAACCCACTTACCCATATACAGCCTGTGTGCGCCGAAGATGCCCAAAAACACCAACAGGAGCCAGGCAACGCTGTAATCGATCGGACCCTCGACGTACTTCAGGTCGGCATCACGATCCATGGCTGGAATCAGGAACAGATCAACGATCCAGCCGATCAGTAACAATCCCAGCGTAAAAAACCACAGCGTGCCGGTCATGGGTTTGCCAAAATAAAAACGGTGCGAACCGGTGAACCCGATTATCCATAGAATATATCCGATGGTCTTGCTATGCGTGTTCTTGGTGTTGTGACTCATGGGTATATTTATATTAATAGTGCACGTAAATTTACGTTTACTAAAAACTAGCGCTTATCCCCCCTGCCCAATCAGCGCATGCATTAAAAATGACTACAGGTAAAGTGCGTGTCTGGAAAGATGAAGGATGGTCTGGCGGTTTTATGCCTGCGGCCTGGTTCACATTCGCTGGCTTATTTCTGGTTGGGTATACGCTTTTTTATGCCGGGCTCGATGATAAAGGATTGCACGCGTGCTTAATCAGACTATAACTCAGCGAGCAGTGTAATAAGCAGGCGCTTAGTCTTGTTTGGAAAAAAACTGGAACACATCCTTCTGAATCTTAATAAAATCGCCGCTTTTCAACATACATTTCGATATACGGCGATTTTTGACATACGTACCGTTCCTGCTTTGGAGATCTTCCAGGATCGCACCACGATCGGTAATTGAAATGACTGCGTGTTCTCCGCTTGCAACCGGGTTGCTGATCACAATGTCATTTTTTCTACTGCGACCGATGGTGATTTGATCGCTTTTAATTGG
>BTQO01000056.1:0-8234 GCA_036985915.1 Gammaproteobacteria bacterium
GTTTCTCGAGCTGTTCACACTGTTATTACATACCGGTGAAAAGGTTGATCGGCGCGGCGTGGAGTTCAAGGCGTTGCGCCAGTTTTTCTCGACACTATCACAACAAATCGTTCTTCGTGGCGGCAACCAGGACGACTTTATTCGCTACGTGCAGTTCATGGAACAGGTGTTCATGGAAAACCTGAAGGCCGATGAGTCCTTGAGTGCGGACGATTTACGTACGAGTCTGTTGCTATTGGGCGCAGTGTTTAACGACATTCTGCTCGATGTGTTCCATGTTTACCTTGAAGGTAAAGAACAAGTCATCCAGGAACAGCAGGAAGAGCTGCGCCGCGTGTCAACGCCGATTACCGAAATCTGGGATAGTGTATTGGCATTGCCGATTATTGGTTCACTGGATTCATCGCGCACCATGATGGTGATGGACAAGTTACTCAACCGCATTGAGAGTGACCGTGCGAGGGTGGTTGTAATTGATGTGACGGGTGTGCTGGCGATTGACACCCAGGTATCTCATCATCTGGTCCAGATGATTCACGCCATCACGCTGATGGGGGCTGCAGCCGTACTGACCGGTATCCGTCCCGAGATAGCGCGCGCACTAGCCAGTCTTAACATTGATCTTGGTGATGTCACAACACGTGCAACCTTGTCTGAAGGACTCAAAGAAGCCTTCAGGCGTCTGAATATCGAAGTCGTTACGCATCAATAAGGCAGAAAAAAGGCGCATCGGATTAACTGTTTCCCAGCGAATCACCTGAAGCATGAAGGTGTGTGGCGTAGATCCACATGCCTATATGCTACAGGTGTTACCCAGGCTGGATGATCTCGTTTGTCGCAATGATATCGAGATGGCCCTGATATCGCTGATCGGGATCAAGTTGGTCATCGTTCTCATGGGTTATTTCGCGGAAAGAAAAGAAGTAACACAGTTTGAGTCAACCGGGTAATTTCACGGCAGGAACACTGGGGACAAGTGGCGGCATGCCGATGAATTTAGCTGGCAGCAGGAAGGCATTTTGTGCGGCCGCTTAAATCTGATGCCTTGTGTTATCGTATCGTTCAGAGTACTGATCGGTGCGCGGATACATAACGATGCCTGTTACGATTGATGACATAGAAGCTGCACGTGCACGTATTGCCGATGGCGTGGTGCTGACACCCTGTGCGCGATCCATTCCCTTATCCGAACTGTGCCATAACACGATCTACTGCAAGCTGGATGCGTTGCAACGCACTGGCAGCTTCAAGGAGCGCGGCGCGCGGAATGCGCTGCTGTTGCTGGACGATGTATCACGCAAGTGTGGTGTGATTGCCGCATCTGCGGGGAATCATGCCCTTGGCCTGGCGTATCATGGCGGTCTGCTGGGTATACCGGTGACGGTTGTGATGCCGCGTTTTGCGCCACTGATCAAGGTCTCGACTTGCCGCCAGCTTGGCGCGCGGGTGATTCAGCAAGGTGATACCTTTTCCGAGGTGCGTGCCGTAGCCGACAAAGAGGCCGCGCAACAGGGGCTCACCTATATTCACGGTTTTGATGACCCGGCGATCATCGCAGGTCAAGGCACCATGGGGTTGGAGGTCCTGGAGCAGGTGCCCGATGTCGACGCCATCGTGGTACCGGTCGGTGGTGCAGGGCTCATTGCCGGCGTTGCCTTGGCTGTCAAGATGAAGCGGCCCGAGGTCAGGATTATCGGTGTAGAAGCGGAAAACACCGGTTGTTTTGCTGCGGCGATGAAGGCAGGCAAGCCCGTGCCGGTCGCCATGCGCGCGACGTTGGCCGATGGCCTGGCCGTGGGCCAGGTGGGTGATGCGTCCTTTACCATTGCCAAGCAGCATGTCGACCAGGTGGTGCAGGTCAATGAGCAGGCACTGGCACTGGCGATTGTACGACTGATCGAACGGGAAAAAATCGTGATCGAAGGCGCGGCCGCAGCACCATTGGCAGCATTTCTAAGCGGCCAGCTCGATGACCTGCGGGATAAGAACGTGGTGCTGGCCCTGTGCGGTGGCAATATCGATCTGACCATTCTTGACCGGGTCATTTCGCTCGGTCTGGTCGCGGACGGCCGTTTGTGCCGCTTTACTGCGGTGATTTCAGATCGTCCGGGCGGGTTGGCGCAACTGGCCCAGGTGATTGCTGCGACCGGTGCCAGCGTCAAGGAGATCGTGCATGATCGGGCCTTTTCCGGTCCCGATGTGGCCGCGGTGCGTACCGTGTGTATCGTCGAGACACACGATCAGGCGCATGTTGCACAGGTAATGGACGCCTTGAAGGCCGCTGGCATCGAACTCATCAGAACACACATATAAACCCCTATTATGAAAACCGCGAAGTTGGCATCAATAAATTTTCCTATGGGTTACATGAAGAATGACACTGCATTGTATGCTTTGGCACTATAGTGCGATTACTTGCAAGTACATGGGGCGATGATTCAGTACCTGACGATACGCGCACCATCACAGGGTTTGCACGAATTTACCGACCAGGCTCAACAAGCAGTTCACAATGCCAGGGTAGCGCAAGGTTTGTGTACGTTGTTCGTGCGTCATACTTCGGCCAGCCTGGTCATTCAGGAGAATGCCGATCCATCCGCAAAGCATGATCTTGAACGGTGGTTGAATCGCCTGGTGCCGGAAGGCGATTCGGTATATACGCATACACTCGAAGGCGCGGATGACATGCCTGCACACATCAAGGCGGCCCTTACGGCAACATCGTTGTCCATCCCGATAGACCGCGGCAGGCTGGTGCTGGGCCAATGGCAGGGCATCTACCTGTTCGAACACCGGCACCGCGGCGGTGTACGAGAGGTCGCGGTACACATCGCTGTGTAAGGCATGCTATGAATGCCAGACATTCAGATGTTAAATCATGACCATAGTATTATTGGCCTTTAACGGGCACTGTTATGGGTGCTAATCAACTTGGTCAAGCCGTAATCACCTATGGAAAAAGAGTGGGTAATAACTCATATTAATCATCATCGCCATAGTGCTGGCGGCACTTGCACCCTTTTTTAAATAGGTGCAGGTAAGGACCTGGTGATTAACATCCTGTCGTGTTTGGTGCAGTATATACACGCAGCTGTGCATGCAATCTGGTTTGCCACCTGGCAGTGATGCACGCTGGGAACAAACGATATTGTTTATTAATTATATTTGAACGATCTCTTGGAGAATAGTTTGATGCATCGGGCAATTAAAAGTGTAACATCAGCAGTTTTACTTATGTTAATAACATTGACGTATGGTTGTGCAGCAGAAGTTGGCAGTGAGCAATGGTGTAGCGAACTCAAGGAAAAGTCAAAAGGTGACTGGACCGCGAATGAGTTGGCTGACTTTACCAAGAACTGTCTGTTTAAGTAGACGGTACTTGTATTGGCAATTTTTTTCCTGGCGGGCATGACGCAGGAGTACGAACAATGAAGCTAAGCCACGGCATTACCTTAAGTGTACTAATATTCATAGCGGCCATCATTGGGGTATTGGTTTTTGTATGGTCATCGATCGACGAGATCGTTGAGGCTGCGATTGAACAATACGGTTCCGAAGTTACCCAGACATCGGTACGTGTCGACAGCGTTAAGATCACACTAACCTCGGGTGAAGGAGTGATCAACGGGTTGACCGTGGGCAATCCCCCCGGTTTTTCTGCACCTGATGTATTTGCGCTAGGCAACATAAGCACCAGGGTTGATACCAGCTCTATTACAGAATCGACCATCGTGATCAATGAAGTCATGATTAATGCGCCCAAGGTGTTTTATGAAATCAATGACGCCGGCCAGTCCAATATCGATGTACTCAAGGAGAACATTGCATCGGCTACCGGTAGCAACCAAACGTCCGGCGGTGGCGAAGGCCGCAAGCTGATCATTGAGCGACTGGTGATTGATCAGGGCGAAATCGATGTACGTATTGCAGCACTTGGTGACAAGTCCCTGTCTGCAAAACTGCCGCGTATCGTACTGACAAACATAGGCAAGCGCGAAGGTGGCGCATCACCTGCAGCAGTCGCTGAAAAAGTTGTCAATGCGCTGATGAAGCGCGCCCGTACAGGGGTATCGGCGTTGAACCTTGATAAGTATCTGGGGAAAAGTATCGATGACATCAAGGCCATGGGCACTGATCTTGGCAGAGAACTGACTGATAGCACTGGTGGCAGCGTTGAGGATGTTGTTAAACAAGGTGGCGAAGCGCTGAAGGGGTTGTTTGGAAAATAAAACGCAACGATGCCTGCAAATACATCAGGCGCTGTAAATGAACCAGGTGATTGGCCAGTCATCGGTTTGGCTAAGAAAAGTTGCCATTATTGATCGTCTTCTGCCAGCTATTGTTTGTGTTTGTAAGTGCCAGGCTCAAGCGTGAAGATGTTAGCCAATGATGATGCAATAAAATTAAAATGGGTGTTGTGCGCGTTCTATGCTTGTTATTCAGTGTAATAATGGAATACCGCGCTTTTTGCTTTAGCAGAATCCTATAAAACCCGGTAAAATGGGTCCCGTGAATAAATTCACCCGAAAGCCCCTGTTCGTGGTTGCCTGGTTGTTATTGATCATCGGGTTCCCTGTGACTGCACCTGCCAGTGACCCATTAATCTATGCCGCACAGGAACGTTTGACGGCACTTGGTTATGATCCCGGGCCCATCGACGGATATACCGGTAGCAAGACGCAGTCCGCGATTGAGGCATTCCAGAATGACCATGGCCTGTCACCCAGCGGCACGCTGGGTCCGCAAACACGTGCAGCCCTGGGCATTGAACCGAATACCGGACGGCTCACGCAATCCATCGGGGATGTGTTGGATGCAGAACGACTGGGTTGTCGCCGCCAGGTCATCGACGGTAAGCAGATTTTACTGTGCCCTTGAATATTGTGTACCAGATACGCTGTTTGAAGAAGCAATAGAGTTTGACTGTGTTGATAGGCATGAAAAAAGCCCACCGGGTAGTGGGCCTTGTTGATACGACATGGATGCTCTTTTGTTATGCCACGCGTTGGTAGGGGAACGCCTGGGACTCTGGTGTATCCGGCAGGGTCCTTCTTAAGAGCGAGAAATCCCCTTCCTTGATGACCCAGTTGAGATGGCCCAGGTTGCGATCGATCTCCTCGTGGTAGAGATCCTGGCCACCAAAAAAAGTCTTGGCATACTGCGACACGTTTTCGAATTTTTCTTCCATGCGTTTCTTAGCCATGGATTCATAGAATTCCGGCGTTTTGCGCAGCAGGTCTTCGGGTGAATCGTAGAGCACTTTCTCGGTGCCATCATCCTTGATTGTGGTGGTCATGCCGCCGAGCACGAATTCCGGGTATAACCGATCGCGACATTTCTCCAGGTAACAGCGGTCCGCCATCTGTGCCAGTAAATCTGCGGAGCCCACCAGGTAGCCGAGGATCCTGTCCTTACGGCTGGACATGTCGATGTTCTCAATCAACATCTCGTAGCCGGTGAAGTGGATTAATCGGGTTAGCAACGGGACGGCATCGGCAAGACCGATGCGCGGCAGGTATTCGGTTAAATAGTCGGCACCACGGCTGATATGACTCCTGGTGTATTCGGCACCGTTATCGTGTTGCCCATCCTGTACGCTGCGAATGTACCCGCAGTCGTGATACAGCGCGAGGATGATACCAAGCACAGCGCGTTTGGGACCCAGGCGCTTGCTTTTTCTGTTCGATTGTTCAAAGCCACTGATCAGGCGTGCCGCTGCCAGCGTAACATCCATGACATGCTGTAAATCATGGTAGGGCACATCGCAGGCGAGGTAACCGTCGAGGTCGCCCTTATACATTTGTGTTAGATCACTGAAGGCCTGATGCAACGGTTCGGACATCGATTCGGGACAGATGCCGGCCAGGATCGAGCGGATTTCGTGGTAGACAGCGTACGGGTTCCGAAGCTTGACGCGATCGGTGACATCATACTCACTACGGCGGTACTGCATACGGCTGGCCCTCTGTAGTTATTCGCCCAGCTTGTGGGGGCCTGTTTTAATAACACACAATACCCCCTGATTCGGGGTACCCCTCCTGACCGGTAACGATAATTGACTCCCTGTATCGTTGCAAGCGCCCTGTTCGATATCCCGTTTAAACCAGGGGTTATGCTGAGAGGTGGCTGCTGGGTGCCAGGGGGTTGATCTTTATCAGGAAATTCAGATCTTCCATGGCTATGCTCATCTTAGCTTGACGGTTTATTGGCCTTTTTCTGCCTTCTGGTCAATGTCGTAGATATCGTCTTCTTCCTTTAGTGCAATCTCTTTAGCTTTGCGTGCCTCAATGTGTTCGCGTCGTTTGGTAACTCGCTTGTCGCGGGCACCATCTTTTAGCGGGATCGTATGTTCACCGAACAGGGCTTGCTTTAAAAAGCGCATGGCAAATGCCAACAACGCATCTTCATCCTCGATGAGTGTACTCATGGCCGCTTCATCGATATCGAAGATTTCCATGAATCCGTCGGTTTGTATAAACGCCCTGAAACTGTCCATGTCGTAACTGCACATATCAAACAGTTGCAGGCTGCGTGCCGAGGGTGCGCCAACTGCCGGGCCGCTGGAGCGTTTCTTCAGGATGATATCGCGCCATTCGCGGTTCATCTCATCGTATTCAATGCAGCCCTGTTCCTTGCGGTATTCGTGCACGGTGAGTTTTCTGGGTTCATTATGACCCAGGCAGTGGGCTTCCTTGACCAGGTAGAAGATGTCTTCGACCATGGCGCTGTCTTTGGCACGTATGCCCATACTGCCCAGCGCATAGTAACGGCACGCCGCAGGGCGGTCTTCATAGACCGTGCAACCCGCTTCGCCAAGGAAGACGCATTCATGGGTGCCAGGCTTGGTCATAAGGTGCAGCCCCGGCATGCTGTGATGATCCATCTCGAACGGTATGGTGTAGCGCGCCACGAATTCCCTGGAATCCATGTCCAGCCGTCGTTTTAAACGAATGATGTCATAGGGTGTCAATTGAATGGTGATGTTGCGGCAACACTCATTGAAACAGGCAATCCCGGGATGGCACTTGAACTGGATTACGCTTTCCTCGGTTAGCATGGTAGGCCGGACCGGGCTTTCGAACGGGATGTCGTCGAAGCGTCCCTTGAAGGGATCTTCTGCACCTTCGAATTCAACGGGCTTGTTGTGATCCATGATCGTGTACCTCTTAAAACAACAGGGGGTAACTGTATTTCATGAGTGTAGTGTTTGGCGATTTTTCCAGCGTTGGGTAAACGGTGCCAGGATAAAAAAAGCCGGGCAACAAAGTGCCCGGCCTTAAGTTAGCAAAGTTGCTGCTTGTGGGTCTGATCAGACCGGTGCGCCAGGTTTTGAAATACCGGCAGGCTCGTCGTCAGCAGGCTTGATAAGCTGGGTGTACTTGACCTTCTTGAGACTCCATTCGCCTGTGTCGCGATCGTAGGTAGAGTTAACAAAGCATTTCCAGTTTTCATCATCGATGGCCAGGAAGTCCGAACGGTAGTAGTAACCCGGGTAACGGGATTCCTCGCGGAACTGGATATGCTTCATGTGCGCATACGCTGCGAGCAAGCGGTGATAGTTCTCCCAGGCGCGCAGCAGTTCATGCAGATCCTTGGCGCGCAGCTTGAGTGAGTCTTCACGCAGCATTTCCAGCTTGCGTTCGGCAATCGTCATCATGGCCGCGTTGGTCTGGTAAAAGGTGGAGGTACCGGCAACGTACTCGTCCATGATCTTTTGCAGACGGAACTGGAACATCTTCGGTGTGATGTAGTTCGGGTTGACGTCGATCGCGGTGGTGTAGTCCTTGTGCTCGAGGAAGTTCTTCACCGGGCGATAGATTTCTTCAACCAGTTCTTCGGTAGTACTAGACATTTCGGGCTTCCAGTCCTTGTTGTCGATGACAAACTTGACCATGGACTTGGCAGCGATACGGCCCTCGGCGTGAGAACCGGACGAGAACTTGTGACCGGAGGCACCGACACCGTCACCGGCGGTGAACAGGCCCTTAACGGTGGTCATGCGGTTATACCCCCAGTGGTAATAGTCCGGTGTACCGGGGATATCTTCCGGACCGGATACCCACAGGCCGGCACAGCCAGCATGTGAGCCCAGCAGGTAGGGTTCGGTCGGCATCAATTCGGACATCTCCTTGGCTGGATCGATGTTCTCACCGGCCCAAACGCCGCACTGACCGATGGTCATGTCAAGGAAATCTTCCCAGGCCTCGGCTTCGAGGTGTTTGATTTCCTTGGGT
>BTQO01000057.1:0-8184 GCA_036985915.1 Gammaproteobacteria bacterium
CACCACACACAAAGTCCATACCCGGTGTTGCGCGTGCCCGGGCATTAGCGAGCATGGCAGAAGCAATATCCAGTGCAATGATGTGCGCCATCGGCCATCGTTTTGCCAGTTTTATCGTCGTAAACCCGGTACCCGCACCAACATCAAGCAGGGTGTTCGGCTGCAACCGGATGTAGTCCAGTCGTTCTACCAAACGCTGGCCGATCTCATGTTGCAACACGGCCACTGCATCATAACCATCGGCCGCCCGGTTAAACGACCGCCTGGCCTGTTTTAGGTCCAACGGGATTACAGCTGCATTATTCATGCGTGAAGAAACGCATGAACACCTTCCGTGAACCAGTGGGGGTTCATCAAAAAAGGTACATGTCCCGCATGCTGCAATATGGCCAGCGGTGCGTTGCATCCCGCAGCTAGCCAGTGTGCTGCGCTGGGTGGGATCAGGGCATCATGACTACCATGCATTAAATACATCGGCACGTGGAGTTGCGCCAGCGCAGACCGCAGATCGGCACGGGCCAGAATCTTAAGTCCGTAGTCGATCGTACCGGTGAGATTGGTCCTGCTATGCGTAAGCACACGTGACTGCGCCTTCGCCCTGGACACATCACCCGTGCCATTCACCATCAGTTGAACAAACTGGTCCATGGTTGTTTTGGGCTTGTCATGAAAACGGCGCTGAAAAACAGCAAACTCACGCGCGGGCATGGCATGGTCCCAGCCATCGCCTGCAACAAAGCGTGGCGTGCTCGACACCAGGATCAGACGACGTACCTGGCCGGGGTTTTGCAGCGCCAACTGCAGCACCGCCATCCCGCCCAGGGACCAGCCTACCCAAGCTGCCTGCTCCGGTATGCATGCACCGAGGCAATCTGCCAATCGTACGAGGTCAAGGCCTTCGGTATCCATGTGATTGCTCCGGCCATGGCCGGGCAAGTCAATGCAGTGCACGGTATAACGGTCCGATAGAATGTCGGCAACGGGTGCCCAGACCGCCCCGCTCATGCCCCAGCCATGCACCAGTATCAGCGCTGGGCCATGCCCAAATGATTCAATGTGCAGCATCGCAAGCCAGGCCGCGAAAGGCACGCTCCAACGCCGCCAATAGTTGTTCAACCTGCTGTTCGGAGTGGGCCGCCGACAGGGTAATGCGCAATCGTGACTGCCCTTCGGGTACACTCGGGGGCCGAATCGCATTCACCAAAAGGCCTTGTTTAAGTAGTGCATCCTGCATCATCAATGCGCGGTTTGGCGTTCCCAGCAGCAATGGCTGGATAGCGGTATCGGACACCAACAGGGGCAAATCCAGCTGGCCCGCGCCGGTACGGAAGGCTGTAATCAGTGTGTTCAGGTGATCACGGCGCCAGGTTTCATCCTTAATCAATTTAAGGCTTTCACGGCTGGCCTCGGCGATGGCAGATGGCGGTGCCGTGGTGTAAATAAAACTGCGCGCCGATTGAATCAGGTGTTCAATCAAATCATCACACCCGGCCACGAAGGCGCCAAACGTGCCAAACGATTTACCCAGCGTGCCGACCAAAATCGGTACGTCTTCGATCGCAAGCGCCTCGGCTTCCAGGCTACCGCGGCCTGTTTGGCCGAGCACACCGATCCCGTGTGCATCATCGACCATCATGGAGAACCCATGACGATTCGCCAGGTCCGCCATCGGTTTCAGCGGCGCCCGGTCACCATCCATGCTGAATACCGCATCGGTTGCCAGTAACGTTGAACCTATGTGCTCGTCCTCAATGCACCTGGTCAATGCATCCATATCACGGTGCGCAAAACGCTTCAGCCTGGCGCCGGATAAACGGGCTGCATCCAGCAATGATGCGTGGTTCAGGCGATCCTGCACGATTCGGTCGCCACGTTTGGCTAACGCGGACATGACACCAAGGTTGGCCATATAGCCTGTTGAGAACACCAGTACGCGTGGGCGATCAAAAAATGCCGCGAGTTCTTCTTCCAGGGCATGGTGTGCTGCGGTGTGTCCGGTGATGAGTTGCGAGGCACCGGAACCGACACCATAACGCACGGCACCGTCATGGAACGCTTGAATCACCCGCGGGTGATTAGCCAGCCCCAGGTAATCATTACTGCTAAACGCCAGCAAGCGCCGTCCGCCCACCTCTAGTTCAGGGCCTTGTGGTCCATAGACAATCTGTCGACGACGATACAGCGACTGCTCGCGAAGCTGACTTAAGGTCTGGGCAATACGTGACAGCACGATGTCGGCATCAGGCCTTGGTTACGGCCTGCTGATGCCCGGTGACCATGCCGTTGATACCCAACCGATCAAAAAGATCGCGGTCGGCATCGGCTGCCGCGTTTGGCGTTGTCAGCAATTTTTCGCCGTAAAAGATTGAATTGGCACCGGCTAAAAAACACAATGCCTGCAACTCATCGCTCATGCCTTCCCGTCCCGCCGACAAGCGCACCATGGATGCCGGCATCAGAATGCGCGCCACGGCAATGGACCGTACGAATTCGAGCGGTTCCAGTACGGGTGTATTGGCAAGGGGGGTCCCGGATATTCGAACCAGAAGATTGATGGGTACGCTCTCCGGGTGTTGCGGCAGGTTGGCAAGCGTTCGTAATAATTCACAACGGTCCTCTCGCTGCTCACCCATACCCACGATACCGCCACAACACACCTTGATACCCGCCTGCCGCACATGCGTGAGTGTATCCAGACGCGCCTGGTAATCATGCGTGGTAATAATCTCTTGGTAAAACCCGGCCGAGGTATCGAGATTATGGTTGTAATAATCCAGCCCGGCAGATTTGAGCTGCTGCGATTGTTCCTGCGACAGCATACCCAGAGTGACACAGGTCTCAAGACCCATCGCTTTTATCTCACGGACCATGTCACAGACCCGCTCGAGGTCACGTCCCTTGGGTGCCCGCCAGGCAGCACCCATACAAAAACGTGTTGCCCCTTCAGCCTTGGCCAAACGTGCAGCACTTAGTACCTCGTCGAGCGTCATCAGTGCCTGTGATGCAACATCGGTTTCAAAGTGCGCACTCTGTGGACAGTAACCACAATCTTCCGGACAGCCACCGGTTTTGATCGACAACAAGGTGCTCACTTGCACCCGGTTGGGATCATGATGCTGGCGATGCAGCATCTGTGCCTGATACATCAATTCGCTAAACGGCAGTGAAAACAGTGCAACCACTTCATCCGGCTGCCAGTCATGCCGGAATGTTGCTGTATGATTCGTCATCGGGCTCTACTCGTTACATTGACCGGCAGTATTGTTGCAGGTCCGATGGGTGTCAACATACGTGGATCGTAAAAGTGAACAACTGTCTAATTAGTATTCAACACGGATTATACCCCGCACGGTGCATACTCTGTGGTGCACGGGGCCAAACCAGGTTGGATCTATGCCCTGAGTGCCTGGCAGATCTGCCTCTGAATACATGGTCATGTTGTGTCTGTGCCAATCCCCTGGCAACCGGCCATCAACCCGCGCTATGCGGCCAGTGTCAGCAAAACACGCCGCACTTCTCCCGCTGCCTGGCACCATTCCTATACCGGGCGCCCATGGACCAGCTGATTCTAGGATTCAAGTTCCAGCAGAAACTGGCCTGGGGCAGACTGCTGGGTAATCTGCTCAGCGAATACATTGAACAGCAACCTATCAACCGCCCCGATGTGCTCATACCTGTACCGTTGCATCCTGACCGGCTTTCTGAACGCGGATTTAATCAGGCGTTAGAACTGGCACGAATGCTTTCACGGGCTCAACACGTACCGGTTGAGCGACAGCTGTGCCGGCGGCTCCGCAACACCCCGGCACAAAGCACCTTGAGCAGGAAGGATCGTCGGCGCAATATCCGCAATGCCTTTGCCGTTGCAGGCAATGTCCAGGGACTTAAGCTTGCGATTGTGGATGATGTCATTACCAGTGGCAGCACAGTGAATGAACTGGCGCTGTGCCTGAAAAAGGCGGGTGCCAGTCAGGTGCAGGTTTGGGGTATTGCGCGCGCGGCCAGCCACTAAGAACACCGAAAAATTGCATTGGCCAGGCAAGTATGATGCTGCAACACTGAAACGGAAGGTAGCCACATCCATCGTGGCCATTTCCTCTGTACATTGACTACGCAAGTTCATGGAGGCTGAAACGGTCACCAACGACAAACTCATGTGGAATGTATTTCATCCACCTGATCATTGTTTTGTCTGCCGTCATGATGGCATACATGAACAAGCTATCGTTTGCGCCACACCGGAACCATTAACCGAGCGCATTCGCACCTCGTCACCCACCCGTTCGTTGCATCGGTCTTACGCGTTCAGGTTCGTCATCCATTGTGGTTTTAATCAACAACGACTGGCCAAGCGGTGTTCTCGCCAGAATGTCGGCGATGCGTTCTCCGGCATAGCCATCACCATAGGGATTGGTGCAATCTTTTACGCGCGTGCGAAATTCCGGGCTAAGCGCCCGGTTTGTTTTATTCACAATGTCATTTGCGTCGGCACGGGCATCGATGATGTTAGCCGCCCGCTCCCTGCCACGCTGCCGAATACCAATATTCACGGTCGGCAATCCCAGCGAAGGGCTTTCCATGATGCCGCTACTCGAGTTGCCCAGCATGGCATCGGCCTCGGCCAACAGCCCCCAATAAATGCGGTTTGGAAGATTGATGAAGAGATTGGCATCAATATGCTGCCGGCAAAATGAATGGCAATCATCGATCAGCTTGCGGCTGCCCGCATCGGCGTTCGGAAAACAAAACAGCTTGTGTCCAGGAAGCCGGTCAAGTGCTGCAAACAACGCCTTTGCTTCCGCGGTTGTATTCTGAAGCAACGTAACCGGATGATAGGCAATGAATAGCAGCGGGTGTGCAAGTTCGATACCTAATACGTCTTGTATCTTGGTTACGGTTGGTAAATCACCCAGACGCAATTGATCCAGCGACGGCGCACCGACCTGATGAACCCGCCAGGCCGCCTCACCCATATTGATCACACGTGTATACGCAGACTGTGTCGGTGTGAAATGAATATGCGATAGTTTGGTGATGGCATTGCGTACTGCGTCATCAATGGCGCCTTCACTTTTTTCTCCGCCCTCGATATGCGCAATGGGTATGCGCATTGCAAGCGCAACCGAAGCGGGTGCCAGCATTTCATAACGGTCTGCAATCAGCAACAACAGATCCGGTCGATTGCGCGCAAAGGCATCGGCCAGACTCTGCGTGGCAATACCGATTGTCTTGGCCATACCCACGTCGGTATCTGAACTAAGCAGGCACTCGATTCTCTCACCGATTACAAAACCGTCCTGTTCAATCTCCGTCACAGTATTACCAAATTCCGGTGAGAGATGTGCGCCAAGGACGATTAAATTCAAACGAACATGATCGTAATCTTTTAGCGCGTGTAATACAGACCGTAAATGGCCATAATCTGCCCGTGAGGTTGTGATTACTGCAATAGACCGTTGTTTCATTTTCAACTGAGTGCTATGCGATCTGAGTTTGATACCATAAAAAACACGATGCCCTGCTTCATTCAGCGCCCATGAAAAGATAATTGCTGACAATGCCTGCAAAAATAGCGGCCCCTATCCATTGGCTGTTTACAAACGCCTTGAAACACATCGCAGGTACACGGTCTCTGATTAAATATTGTTGATACAGCGCCAATAACACAGCAATCAATACACCAATATAATAGTATCGCTGCATATCCAGTTGGTTGCCAACCATCAGCAAGCCGGCGATAACGGCTGTCTGCAACATGGCAATAATATAGATATCCATGTCACCAAATAGCATGGCTGTTGACTTGACACCTATCTGCCGATCATCCTCTTGGTCAACCATGGCATACATTGTGTCATAGGCCATCGCCCACAATACAACGACAATAGACAACAACCAGCCCGTCCGCGGAATATGACCGGCTTGCGCTGCAAACGCCATGGGTACCGCCCAGGCAAAGGCAATACCGAGCACAACCTGCGGCATATAGGTATATCGTTTGGCAAATGGATATGCTGTGGCAGTCAACAAAGCGCCAATAGACATCAAAATTGTTAGCCTGTTCAGGCTCAGCACCAATAACAGGGCGATCAGGCAAAGCGCTATAAATACAACGAGCGCCTCGTTTGGACTTACCTTGCCACTGGCGATGGGTCTTGCGCGGGTACGCTCAACATGCGGATCAAACTTGCGATCGGCAAAGTCATTAATGACACAACCTGCCGAGCGCATGATGACAATACCCAGAATAAATACCATCAATACCCAGAGATCGGGTGTACCCTCGGCCGCAATCCAAAGCGCCCATAATGTTGGCCAACCGAGCAAAAGTATTCCAATTGGCCGGTCAAGACGCATTAATTGCGCATAAAGCTGTGCACGTTTACGAACCCTTGGCCAATGTGTGCGTGTTTTTTCTACATCCTTTGAAACAAGCGCCCTGATAGCAGAAAACACGAACATCCATGCACGCAGCATAGTATTCTTGAGCGACTGCTTGTTATCAGCTTCCGATTTCACTTCCGGTCACATGTGAATTGGTATATATCCGGCAGGAATATCTCGCTTACCAGTAATGTTTTACCTGATATAAAAAACACAGACCTTCGACCATGGATACAATCAGGCTTCGAATCGAGCATCTTTGTGGCAATATCGAACAACCTCTCCCCTCGTCTTATGCAACTGATTTGCACACAACCGCGTTGCATGCTGGCATCAGCAAACAAGTATGCGCCTAACGGCCGATTGCCAAGCCAGGCAAGCCGCCGATGCGCACCTGTTAGCGTTGCCATGGGAATAACAGTGCGCGCGTAGACCAGTGGCTTTTTATGGCACAGAAGGTAAACCTCCCGAACGAGGCAATAAACATCATGTCTTTGGCCAAGAATCAATGATTCGTTTTTTTCCGGACGAGTGTATCTTTGCCCGGTTACCTGCACGGAAAATCCATCGCTGCAACACTGCTTCAGTCGTGCAGTCAATGATGCATCGTCGAGCAACCACGCACGCGCAGCGGGATCAAGCGCTGATTTCATCAGCACAGGTAAATCCATCCAGCGGGGTTCGGTTACTGCCGTATTCATCATTCATAGTTTAACCGGTGATCGATCGTTCAGGGCGTCTTGGCTAGCGGGCACATGTACACACGATCAAACGATAGCGAAATCTTCGCCTTGACTGACCCAGCGCCTGATCAGGGCGTCAGATGCTTCAGGAAAGTCATTGAGCAGGCGGTTACACAGTATCTGCATGGCTGGCAACAAATCGCGGTCTCTGATCAAATCTGCAATCCGAAACTGCATCAATCCCGTCTGCCGGGTCCCCAGGATCTCACCCGGTCCGCGTAACTCCAGATCACGTTGCGCGATGACGAACCCATCATTGCTGTTACGCAATACAGACAACCGTTCACGCGCCAAGTCCGATAACGGGGATCGATACAACAGCACACAACTGCTTTGTTGTTCACCACGCCCCACCCGCCCGCGTAACTGGTGCAGTTGGGCAAGCCCCAGCCTCTCGGCATTTTCAATGATCATCAGGCTTGCATTCGGCACATCCACACCTACTTCGATGACTGTGGTGGCCACCAGCAAGTCAAGCTGTCCCTGCTTGAATCGCTCCATGATCCGGTCCTTCTCATTTTGTTTCATCCGCCCATGCACAAGACCAATCTCTAGCCCGGGCAGGACAACGTGCAGCCAACTGGCTGTCTCGTTCACAGCCTGCGCATTCAGTTGATCTGACTCATCGATCAACGGACAAACCCAGTAGGCCTGCCTGCATGCCTGACAGGCATCGCGAATCCGAATGACCACTTCCTCCCGGCGTGCTTCAGGCAGGGCCACAGTCTTAACCGGTGTACGGCCAGGTGGCAGTTCATCGATCACTGACACATCCAGATCTGCATAGGCCGTCATGGCCAGTGTCCGGGGAATAGGGGTTGCTGTCATGACCAGTTGGTGTGGCACCCGGTCGCCCTTACGCCCCTTTTCGCGCAAGCTAAGCCGCTGATGAACACCAAAACGGTGCTGTTCGTCGACGACGATCAATGCTAGTTCATCAAATTGCACCCCTTCCTGATACAGTGCATGGGTGCCGACTACAACAGGGATGGCGCCACACGCAATACCTTCAAGTGTTCTCGTTCGCGCGGCTGCTTTTAAGGATCCGGATAATAGC
>BTQO01000058.1:0-8025 GCA_036985915.1 Gammaproteobacteria bacterium
CAGGAATAACGATGGCCTTGATGACCACCTATGCGTCGATTCCGCCATATGTCACCAAAGACGGTTCCGTGATTCGGGAGTTAATGCATCCCGACGTACATGGTAATCAACACGCAAGCATGGCCGAGGCCTGTATTTCACCCGGCCACAAGACTGCGCTGCATACACATACGCTAAGCGAAGAGATCTATCATATTACGCAAGGCATTGGGCAAATGACTCTGGGGGATGAACAGTTCATGGTGGCGGCAGGTGATACCATCTGTATTAAACCGGGTGAACCGCATTGTATTGAGAATATGGGCGATAAGGACTTAACAATCATTTGCAGCTGCGCGCCACCTTATTCACATCAGGATACAAACCTGCCTGGTGAATGATTCAAAGGAGTCAACATGTCAATTGAAGAAGGCAAGGCACCGCCTGCATTTACGCTCACGGATCAGGACAATAACAAGGTCGCGCTGAAGGATTTCAAGGGTAAAAACATCGTGGTGTATTTTTATCCGAAAGACAACACACCGGGTTGTACCAAGGAGGCGTGTGGTTTCAGGGATTTCTGGAAGGACATCAGGGAGCTGAATACGGTTATTTTGGGCGTTTCTTTGGATGACGCGGACTCGCATCAGAAATTTGCCGATAAATACTCGCTGCCTTTTACACTGTTGTCTGACCCGGATAAAAGGTGATGACTAAATATGGCGCCGATGCTCTATGGCAAGAAAACTATCGGCGTGATTCGCTCCACGGTTTGGCTAGGGCCGGATGGGAAGGTAAAAAAACACTGGAAAAAAGTCCCGAAGGCCGCCGATCATCCGGAAAAGGTGCTTAAGGCCATCCACGCGGACAGGTAAGCCAGAGTCAATAAAGCCTTAATAAGATGTTGTTGGTTAAGACAATTTATAAAAACCGGGGTATTATTCAGGGGCGATGTTCGACCAGTTCGCCTGGGCCAGGCCGAACATGGGGCGTACCTTTTAATCCGATAATCAAAATGTCGTACGACAGCCCCGGCAGGCACCGGTAACGACCAAGGGAAGCGATGTATGGCGAGTGAGCCGAGCAGGACCGAAGAACAAGGCGTGGTACAGCGAATCATGATCGTTGATGATTCACGCTTGATGCGTCGTTCGGTCGTCAAGATTCTAAGAGGTCTTTATAACATTGTTGAGGCCGGAGATGGTGAAGAGGCATGGAAGATGCTTTGTGAGGACAAGGAAATCAGGATCGTCTGTTGTGATTTGTCCATGCCTGTTCTGGATGGGTTTGGGTTTCTCAAGCGCGTACGTTTGTCGGATGAAGAAAGAATCAAGGAAATGCCCGTTATTATTGTGACAGGCAATGAAGACACCGAGGAAAACCGTAATGAGGTGCTGGAAAAGGGCGCTACGGATTTTGTTTCAAAACCATTTGATTCTGCCCAGCTCAAGGCGCGCATTAAGACCCATATCAAACTCGAGAAGACTACGCGTGATCTTGAGAAGAAATCAACCGAGCTTGTTGAAAAAGCGGCAGTCGATCCGGTAACAGGGTTGGGTACACGCGCATACTTCGACAAGTCCGGCCGGCAGATGATTTCTTATTCCAGGCGGCATGAGCATGAGTTGGTTGTTTTGCAACTGGCCATCGATAACTTTCAGGATCTGTTCATCAAAGTAGGCAAGCCCGGTGCATCCGCGCTACTCAGAAAGGTCGGTGAAATTCTGTCAAGACACACCAGACAAGAGGATGCGCTTTCCAGAATCAGTGTCGGTGGGTTTGCCGCTTTACTGCGCACTGCCAGCCTTGAAGGCGCAACCAAGATGGCGGAGCGTGTCCGCACCACGATTGATAACGTCAAGATTACGGTTGCCGGCAAAACGTATAAAGTGACCGCCAGCTTTGGTGTCGTCAAGACGACGGTTTCAGTTGCAACCACGGTTAATGCATTACTGGATCTGTCTGGCAAGTATCTGGCTGAGGCGCAGAAAGCAGGCGGTAATAAGGTTATAGCCAATGAAGTGGCCGTTCCGAAACGACCGGTTGCAGAAGCCGCAGCGCCCAGGGTCGTACAACCGACCGGTGAGGTAGTTGAAGAACTGCCGGAACATGACATCACGGTGGTCAGTCCGGCACTTCCGGATCAGTCTGATGAAGCATTCTATGCAGAGCCTGCTGCCGATGCCGAAACCAGGGCGCCTGAACCGGCATCACCCACCGAGTTGCCTGCCGGGACACCTGCACCTGAACCGGCATCACCAGCCGAGCTGCCTGCCCAGGTAGCAGCTCGTGCGGCAACATCAACAGGGCTTGGTCTGGAAAACGCACTTACCCTGCTGGTCCAGGGCAAGGGCAAGAAGGTCGTGGCAGAGCTGGATTCCTTGATGAAGAGCATCCTGCCATTACTTGAGTTGTATGAGTCGCTCAACCGAATCGGGTTGAACAAACTCATCGACTCGATAAAATCGGCGGACGATGAAGACGAATAAACTCATCTACGATCGCTAGCCAGATGGTATGTGCGGGCGTTTTACATTAACCGCAAACGCAGAAACAATTGCCGGGCATTTTCAGCTGTCTGCCGTGCCGCACGACCACAGTCCCCGTTATAACATCGCGCCCGGACAGGCGATTCATGTCATTACACTTGCGGAAGGCGGTGTGCGTCATTTTGACCTGATGCTTTGGGGTTTGATTCCGTTTTGGGCCAAGGACCCAGGCATAGGTCATCGTATGATCAATGTGCGTGCTGAAACTGTGTCATCCAAACCGGCATTTCGTCATGCCTTCAAACATGGCCGCTGCCTTATTCCGGCAGACGGGTTTTACGAATGGCGCCGGGAAGAAACGGGCAAACAACCCTTTTGGATTGGTTGCAAGGATCGCGGTGTGTTTGCGTTTGCTGGTTTGTGGGAGCGATGGGCAGCCAAAGATGGAAGCGAGGTGATTGAGTCCTGCACCATCATCACCAAGGATGCCCAAGCGCCGATACGACACTTGCATGATCGTATGCCGGTGCTGTTGCAGCCCGAAGATTACTCAACCTGGATGGATGAAGGTACAGGTAAAACGGCCGCTGAACATATTTTACAGGGTGATTATGGACGCGATATTGAAATTTTCCCGGTCACGCGTGACGTCAATACACCGCGCAACGACCACGAGGGCCTGATCAAGCCGATCGGCACCTTTATCAGTTAAATCACGATCAACATAAACGCTTAAGTTTGTGGCCAGCAACCAATACGAATTGGGATCTGATGAGCATCTCAGGATTTACATTTCGGGTACGCATCCACAGGATTGGAATGCGCTCGTTGGCTTTCTACGAACGACTGAATCATCCGTTACGTTGTTTGTGAATGGAAAAGAAGCGTCCATGCTTAAGAATCTGTCAGCAATCCTGTTCAACCAGGCAAATCAATGCCTGTTGGTCATAAAACTGGGCGATGTTTGTGTGCGGTGCCAGTCTTTTCGCACCCATGAAATCAACCTGGATGTTGATCCGGCAAATATCGGCCGCAAGGCGAATGCACGGATACTTCTTCGACTGATGTCCGCCTTGGGTAGAGCGTTGAACAAGGAAGTCTTGCTTGTTCGAGCAAACGGGAAGGTAAAGCCGCTGTTTCGTTACCGGCCTGGCGAGGGAATCAGCGAATTGGATAACGATGAATGCGCGGGTAGTTAGATGCCATCAGATGCCAGGCGAGCAATGTTAGGCATATTCAAGCATTCTCAGCCAGTGCCCTATGAACGGCAGGGTCGGTTAATGACCTGACTTCACCATTATTAAAATACCGCGTCTGGTTTCGGCCTTCATGCTTGGCCGAGTATAGTGCCCGGTCTGCTTCTTCCAGTAAATTCATTGCGAGTGTTTCAGTGGTTTCTGCCTTGTTGCCATTGTTCTGCAGGGTGGCGATGCCGATCGAGATGGTGGCCTTGAGGCTGCTCCCGGGTAACTGAAAAACATGTGACTCAATGCGTGCACGAATACGTTCTGCAATTTCGCAGGCTGTATTGAGGTTTGTTTGCGGTAGTAATGCTGCAAATTCTTCGCCGCCATAGCGGCCCAGAACATCGCTGCTTCTGAGTTCGTGCCTAATGAGACTGGCAACATTTTTCAAAACCGCATCACCAGATTGATGACCATGTTCGTCGTTGACGCGCTTGAAATGGTCAACATCCAGAAACAAACAGCCCAGCGTTTGTCTATTGCGCCATGCGCGGTCGGCTTCCTCGTGCAGGCGCTCGTCGAAATAACGACGGTTGTGTACACCGGTGAGCACATCGGTTAGCCCGGCGTGCTTTAAGCGCTCGATATTGAGTGCATTTTCCAGGCAGATCGAGGCGATGGTGGCGAGGCGCTCCAGGAAATCGGTCGCGGTGCCCAAGATAAAGCGTTCTTCATTGGTGCTACCCAGATGCAGGCTGCCGGTTAAATCGCCGTGCCGTGTCAGTGGCAGAAGCGCCAGGCTTTTCAATGGATAGGTATGTGCCTGGAATAGTCCACTGTGTATTGCCGGATCATAACGCACAAGTTTTGCCCGGGGTGCATCGCCATAAATACTATTTAACGACTCGGCATCGTTGATGAATATCAGCTGCGGGTATGTCGAAGGCAGATCCAGCATGTTGAGGCTGTGACGCAACTCGTAATCACGATCCTCAATCATCATGGCAATTACATCGAGACTAAAGCTATCAGGCAGTTCCTCGAATAACAGTAGCAAAAGGTCGGCCAAGGTTGCAGCACTGATGAGTCTCAGCTCCATATCCTGGAAACGATGCAGCTTGAGTTCGTTATCCTGGGCTTGCTTGATATAGCTTGTTAGCTTGCGGCGGAGTTGTTTGTTTTCTTCGTGGAGGCGCATTGATCGGTCAGTGTCGGCAGGCCATTGTCACCCGGTATAAGTTGACAGCTAATTTTGGGCCAAGTGTGTAAGATAGACAAGTAGCAGCCTTGCATAGGCAGTTATTTATTGTCTTTCAGTCCGGCGCATGGATACCGAGCACATACAAGAAACCAGCCAGGCAGATCTTCTTAGTAGCAGGCGCTTCGGGCCATACTTTTTAACCCAGTTTCTGGGTGCCTTTAATGACAACGTTTATAAGAATGCACTGATTATCCTGATTGCCTTTCAGGGTGTATCGCTCGCTGGTGTAGACAGCAATGTGCTGGTCAATCTGAGTGCAGGTTTGTTTATCCTGCCTTTTTTCTTGTTTTCAGCAACGGCAGGTCAGATTGCAGACAAGTATGAAAAGTCGCGCCTGATTCGCATCATCAAAATGTCCGAAGTTATGATCATGCTGCTTGCCGCGGCCGGGTTTATGTTGAACAGCCTGCCATTGTTGATCGCAGTGTTATTCCTGATGGGCACACAATCGACATTCTTTGGCCCGATCAAGTACGGCATCCTGCCGCAGCACTTAAGACCGGAAGAACTGACCGGTGGCAACGGTTTGGTTCAAATGGGGACCTTCGTTGCCATCTTGGTCGGTACCATCACCGGCGGATTGTTGATTGAGGTGAAAGGCACCGGTCCTTTATGGGTGGCACTGACCGTCATCATGATCGCGCTTACCGGGTATACCGCCAGTCGCGCAATCCCCTTTACGCCACCGACCGCACCCAGGCTGCGCATCACGGCCAATCTGTTTGCCGAAACCTGGCAAATCATGCGATATGCTACGGACAACCGGACCGTGTTCCTGTCGATCTTGGGTATTTCATGGTTCTGGTTTTTAGGTGCCAGTTACCTGGCGCAGCTGCCACTTTATACCAGAGAGTTTCTGGGTGGAGGAGAGCGGGTTGTAACCTTGTTATTGGCATCTTTTTCCATCGGTATCGGGATTGGCTCGGTGTTATGCGACAAGTTGTCCGGACATAAGGTGGAAATCGGGCTGGTGCCATTGGGTTCAATCGGGTTGACGGTATTTGGCGTCGACCTTTTTTTTGCAAGTCCCGGCATGCCTGTCAGCGCGACGATGTTGGGTGCGGGTGAATTTCTTACCAAGGTACAGGGTTGGCGTATCGTGATCGATATAATCCTGATCGGCTTGTTTGGCGGATTTTATATCGTGCCGTTATATGCGCTGATTCAGACGCGTACACCCGATGATCGGCGGTCACGCGTCATTGCGGCTGCCAATATTTTCAATGCCTTGTTTATGGTGATCTCTGCGATTGTGGCAATTGTGCTGCTATCGGTGATCGGTCTCACGATCCCCCAGCTTTTTTTGGTGGTTGCTTTATTCAATGCGGCAGTAGCCGTCTATATCTACACGCTGGTGCCTGAGTTCCTGATGCGTTTTTTGGTATGGTTGCTCATCCACACCATCTATCGTGTCGACAAGGAGGGTCTGGCACATATTCCCGATGAGGGTGCTGCGGTATTGGTGTGTAACCATGTCAGCTTTGTCGATGCACTCATTATCGCGGGGTGTTGCCGCAGACCAGTGCGCTTTATCATCTACTATAAATTTTATAATTTACCGGTTTTGAATTTTATTTTTCGTACCGCCAAGGCCATCCCGATTGCAGGCGCCGGAGAAGATCGTGCGTTATTGAAAAAAGCCATGGATGACGTAAGCATCGCCCTTCGCGCAGGTGAACTGGTGTGCATCTTTCCTGAGGGCAAGTTGAGTGCAGATGGCGGGCTGAATGAATTTCATCCCGGTATCGAACACATCATCAAGCGCGATCCTGTACCGGTGATTCCAATGGCCTTGCGCGGCCTTTGGGGCAGCGTGTTTTCCCGGGTCGAAGGCCGGGGTGTATGGCTTGCACTGCGCAGCTTACGTTCGCTGGTTGAACTGGTTATCGGCAAGGCGGTATCGCCTAAGTACGTTGATGTCCGGGACCTTCAGGCCAGGGTAGCCATGCTTAGGGGCGCTGCACGCTAAAACGGCCTGTGCGCGTACAGGCCGTTTGGTCATCAGCAGGCGATGGTTTTCAGCCGTTAGAAGCGGTAGTCGTAATTATTGTTGCCGGCCGGGCGGTAGCCGCTGCTACCGGTGGAGCCATGCAGGTCACGATTTTCCGGGTAGGTCGTGTTTGAGCTGATCGGCCGTGCATCCAGGGCCGTGATGCCTACCTGAATGGTGGATCCTGGCTTGTAGGGCATGGTGGTGCGAATGTCGTGGCCACGGTAGCGGTACACCACGTCATAGCCCGTGAGTTCCTCGCGGCTCGATTCAATGGTCCGGCAGCGCTGCACGGGCTGGCTGCTGGCTGTGGTGGTCTGGTTGCCATCGTTATCTATGCGGTCACCGATGATGGCGCCACCGATGGCACCGGCTGCTGTGGCCACATTCTTACCGCTGCCGCCACCGACCTGATTGCCGAGGATGGCGCCGGCGATACCGCCGATAACCGCACCGCTATAGGAGCGTTTCTGCTGTGCCGGTTGGCGGGTGGTGGTCGTCTCGGTCCAGCATTCCTGTCTGGGTTCGCTGACTTGCTGGTAAATCGGTGTGGCGGAGATGACTTCGGCGGTGTCTGTAAAGTCGGCAGCGTAGCTGCCTAGTGGCAGCATGGCCACGAGTAAGATTGGAAGCGTTCGAGTGCGCATGATTGTTCTCCAGTGGCGTTGGCAGTCACAGGGTGGCGGTGCCTTGGAATCCGCCCATTCTACTCTCATAAGGAAACTTAAGAATAATTCCATCCAGGAATTATCAGTGCACGGAAAACGAAAACAAGTTTCCATTTTCCTCAACAAAATCAATCCCCTGTGGGGACTGATTTTGGCGGTACATCCTTGTACCGCGGAAACTCAGAATAAATCAGAGTTTCCATAAGTGTATCAACGGTGTACCAGGGTTTAGGTTGACCTACTATTATGACGTAGACATCACAGAACTCCGTCGGTTCAGTCAACGACCCTGGCTGACTGTCGTTTTGGGACATACCGCGGGACCATTCTGGGCCAGCCTGTTGCCGGTATGGGGCGCATCAGGCCATACCGGACCGGTAATCTCAGGCGCCAGAGTTTACGAGGCAGAACTCAAGCGTTAGGGATAAATTGCAAGTGGACCGGTCAAAATAAG
>BTQO01000059.1:0-7990 GCA_036985915.1 Gammaproteobacteria bacterium
TTCACCCGGCTTTCATCGGAAGCCAAGGCACTGGAATTAATCAAACAAGGTCAGCGCATCTTTGATCGGCTGGAGCGCCTGCCCATGCCCACCGTGTGCCAGATCCACGGCTTCTGCCTGGGGGGCGGATTGGAATTGGCGCTGGCCTGTCGTTATCGCGTAGCGGAACATTCGCCGAGCACGCGGCTGGGCTTACCGGAAGTAAGACTGGGCATCCACCCGGGTTTTGGTGGCAGCATGCGCCTGACACGGCTAATCGGCGCGCCTGCCGCTATGGGCATGATCCTGACCGGCCGTACGATTGACCCGCGGGCTGCCAAACGCATGGGGCTGGTCAGTCATGCCGTGCCTGAGCGGCAACTGCATCGCGCTGCCCGTGCCTTGATCGAACAACCGTTGCCGCGTCCCCGCGCCCGCGGTTTACGCGCCATGAGCAATCATGCGCTGGTCCGTCCTATTCTGGGATATGTATTCCGGCGCAGTCTGCGCCAAAAGGCACGCCAGACCCACTACCCTGCCCCGTATGCACAAGTCGATGTGTGGCAATCGCATGGCGATAATCCACGTGAGATGCTTTATGCCGAGGCCAAGTCGGTAGCCCAGCTCATAACCGGGCAGACCGCACAAAATTTAATCCGCTGCTTTTTCCTCCAGGAAACATTGAAGGGGCTTGGCAAAGGCAGTGATCGCTCAACACGGCATGTTCATGTAATCGGTGCGGGTGTCATGGGCGGTGACATTGCGGCGTGGTGCGCCTTCAAGGGTTTGCGCGTCAGTCTGGAAGACCGGGAAGCGCAAACCATAGCACCTGCGATTAAGCGTGCCCATGCCCTGTTTAAGCGGCGATTGAAAAAACCACGCCTTATACAGGCTGCCATGGATCGCTTAATGCCGGATCCCGGCGGTCAGGGTGCAGCATCGGCAGATATCATCATAGAAGCCATCTTCGAGGATCTTGAGGCCAAACAAGCTGTGTTTAAACGCATGGAAGCAATTACCCGAACGGACACGTTACTGGCGACCAACACCTCCAGCATCCCGTTGGAAAACATCGGCGAGGTACTCAAGCAGCCGGGTCGACTGGTCGGGCTGCACTTTTTCAATCCGGTAGCGAAAATGCAATTGGTTGAAGTGGTTAAGGGCCGCAAAACTTCCAGTAAAGCGATCGCCCATGCCCATGCCTTTACGCGCCAAATTGATCGCCTGCCCCTGCCGGTAAAGAGCAGCCCCGGGTTCCTGGTCAATCGGATATTGATGCCCTACCTGCTCGAAGCCGTGGAAGCTTATGCTGCGGGGATACCGGCTGAAGAAATCGATGCGGCCGCATTGGATTTTGGTATGCCTTTGGGCCCCATAGAACTTGCCGATACGGTGGGTCTGGATATTTGCCTTTCCGTCGCCCGCATCCTGTCCGCTCACTTAAAACTCACGGTGCCCAACGTGCTCGAACAGCGTGTTGGGTCAAACAAACTGGGCCGAAAAACAGGTGAAGGGTTTTATGTTTGGAAAGATGGTAAAATAGCTAATAAAAACAAAAGTATACAAAAGACTATTAATGTAGATTTGCAGGACCGTTTGATCCTAAGAATGCTCAATGAGGCCATGGCCTGCTTGCGCCAGGGGGTGGTGAAAAACGAAGACCTGGTCGATGCGGGCATGGTGTTCGGTACCGGATTCGCACCCTTTCGGGGTGGTCCGATGCACTACTTGGAACACATCGGGCTTGCGAAGATCAAAGCTCGACTCAACGAGTTGGCACAGCGTTATGATGACCGCTTCAAGCCGGACCGCCGGTTTACCCACCAGGCCAGGAAAAAGCCAAGCTGATTACATGGTGTGTGTGGGCCGGTCTGACTCCAAAGCGCCGGCCAGGTAGCCCTCGATCTTGTTGCGGGTCGCGCCCTGATCCTGTTCGCCGAACTGAACACCAATGCCTGCCTGACGGTTTCCTTGCGCCCCCTTTGGTGTCACCCAGCAAACCTTTCCGGCAACCGGCATCTTTTCCTTGCTGTCCATGAGTGTCAGTAACATAAAGACCTCGTCACCGAGTTTGTATGCTTTGGTGGTTGGAATAAACAACCCGCCGTTTTTCACAAAGGGCATATAGGCTGCGTACAGCGCGCCTTTGTCCTTGATGGACAATGAAAGTAACCCCTGCATTCCACCCTGCATAACGTCTCCCCTGCCTTTAGTGTGTTGGTTTGACGGCCGCGAACAGATCGCAGCCTGTAATGAGCAGATCCTCCAACAACATCTGCTGGTTTACGGTCGTACCGGAAAGCCGAAGCGATCGATAGACCTGATCAAGGTACTGATAAAGGTCCCTCAAGTCTATGTTTTTGGAAGTCGATTGCAAGCGCGCCAACAACCGGCTTGATCCTGGATTGCTTTCCGGGGACAGTTTCAGGCGGATCATGACCATCAAGGCACTGACCAGCCACTCAAATAACAAGGCCAGGTCAGCCTTGCTGTAGTGCGCCGCAACGGTCATCGGGGAGCGTTTACCGGTCACCGATTGCATCCAGTCATCCATCCAGCTTGCGTGCTGATCGGATGCCCCGCGATCGAGTAATTGCAGCGCCCTGAATGGCGCACCCCCCGCCAACGGCAACACCTCGGCCGCTTCAGGCCTTCCTTGATCAGTCAACCAGGCCACCGCGCGATCACGATCAGGGGCCGGTAGCCTAAGCTGCTGGCAGCGGCTTCGAATCGTGGCTGGCAAGCGACCGGGTCGATCACTGATCAGCAGCAGGTACGTCTGTTGAGGTGGCTCTTCCAGTGTTTTCAGCAGTGCATTGGCCGATGCAGCGTTCATGGCATCGGCGGGCGTAATAATGGCTACTTTGCCACCGCCAAGCTGGCTGGTTAATGACAAATCGGTACCAAGATCACGCACCTGATCGATGGCAACCACTTTTGAGTCCTCCGCTGGACTCAATAGCCACAAATCGGGATGGCTGTTGGCCCTCATCAGGGCGCAGCTTCTACAGTGTCCACAGGGCCTAAGTTCGGCCGAGCCTGCCTGACACAGCAGTGTGGCCGATAACGTTCTGGCGAACCGCCCCTTGCCAATACCACTCGGACCGTTGATGAGTAGCGCGTGGGGCATGTTGCCAGAAACAATACGCTCACGTAGGCCAAAAAAGGCGGGGTCAAGCCAGGGCGGCAGCGCTGGATCAGCGTGCGGCATCATAATGTTTTAAAGAAACCATTCATTGTTGCGCGGTTAATACAGGTGTGTTGAGCGGCATCTGGCCCCGGGCACGGATTGGCGGCTCAATTTCGTATCCTGAAATTAGCGGACTCGCCTTCCATCAGCGCAAGGCTTCGATGCTATAATGCCCAGCCATATTGTAGCCATAGTATGAGGCTACCGGATCGAAGCGGGTTTTTGTATAGTTAGCTGCGTGGGTCCAAATAATAATGCACCTTGATTTACACACAGGATGATCAATGAGCGAACTTGTTGATAAGCAGATTTTCCGGTCTTTTGTGCCGATCAATGCCCTTAATCCGGACAATTTTGCAGAGCTTGCGGGAAAAACAACCACCAAAATCATCACAGCAGGCCGCTATATTTTCAAGAAGGGCGACGAAGACAAAGTGTCTGTTTACCTCGTTGATGGCGAGGTAGATCTGGTGTCCGAAAAAGGCGAAGTGTTAAAGAAAATTACGGCTGGGTCCGAACAAGCCAAACACCCTTTAGGCCATCTTCAGCCCAGGCAACTCAGCGCCAAAGTGGTCAAGGATGCCACCGTTATCGGAGTTGACAGCAACCTGCTCGATATCATGCTGACCTGGGATCAGACCGGCAGTTACGATGTCGTGGAAATCGACGACAGCGAGTCCGGGGAAGATGAAGGTGGCGACTGGATGACCAAGTTGCTTCAGACCGGCGCATTTCACCGCATTCCGCCTGCCAATCTTCAAACCATGTTTATGACCATGGAATCTGTGGCCTACAAACCCGGCGAGATAGTTATCAAGCAAGGGGATGAAGGTGATTATTTCTACATCATCAGTTCAGGGTCTGCGCAGGTCATACGTGAGACACCGAAAAAACCCGAGGGCGTGCCATTAGCCAAGCTCGGGGTTGGGGATAGTTTTGGCGAAGAGGCGCTGATTTCTGCTGCCAAACGCAACGCAACTATCAAGATGCTGACGGAAGGTGTCCTGATGCGGCTATCCAAGGAAAACTTCGAAAAGCTGCTCAAGGAACCATTGATGAAATGGGTAACCTTCGACGAAGCCAAGCAAATGGTTGCAAAGGGCGCTAAATTAATTGATGTCCGCTTGCCTACCGAATATGAGAAGTGGCATATCAAGGGCAGCGTTAATATCCCACTGTATTTCCTGCGTAACAAGACAGGCAAACTGGATGAGGCCGTTAAGTATATCGTTTGCTGCGACACCGGCAGGCGCAGTTCGTCTGCATCGTATATTCTCAACGAACGCGGGTTTGATGCCTATGTCATGCAGGATGGTCTTGCCAAGGCCATGCCGCCGGAAGCGGCTTAGCCCGGATATTTCACAAGGGCGGACACTAAAACAAGAATTTTTTGCTTTATCTTAAAAGTACAGTTTATCCTATCCGGTAAATCCAGTTTCTACAATCGATTTAAGAAGGGGATAGATCGCGCCTATAAGATAAGGCTGTTTTAAACGGGATTAATCTTTGTAATAGAACTCGAGTTTGGTGCCTGCCAGTTCGATCACATCGTTGTTTTTCAGCTCATGCGCTGTCTCGCCAACCGGCTGCCCGTTGACTGATGGCAACGTAGCACCCTCGACATGACTCAGGAAGTAACCTTCCGGACGTTTTGAAATTGAGGCCACCTGTATACCGGGTTTGCCCAAACTGGTCAGTGCCTTGGTCAGGTTCATGGTCTTGCCGGCATTTGGACCACTTGCCAATTTCAGGCCAGCCTGCTTGGGCTCGCCTTTTTTAGCCATTTCCTGCGCAGCAGCCATTGCGGCCTGGCCCATTTGTGCCGCGACATGTTCATTTTTGAGCGCGGTTGGCTTGATCACCATGGTCTTTTCCATATCATCTTCAGCAGCATCAGCCGCTTCTTCATTGATATAGCGCAACTCATGTTTGCCAATCTTGATGATATCGCCATGCTGCAAGGCGTGTTTTTGCACCAGCCTGCCGTTGACGTAAGTGCCGTTGGTGCTGTTCAGGTCCTCAAGGAAGGAATCGTTGAGGATTGTGATTATTCTTGAGTGATGGCCACTGACAGCCAGATTCTCGACGGTAATGTCGCAATCGGGTTTCCTGCCAATAGTCAGTGTTTCCTTATCCAGAGGGTATTCACCCAGGATAGAATCACCAAACTTCAATACGATTTTGCCTGGCATACTGGTGTTATCCTCGCCTTAGCTAAACCAATCAATAAATCTACCGTACCAATTTCTTTTAGTCGCAAAGCTCCGGGTAGGCCTAACGAGCACTACCGATATATTGTCCTTGCCCCCATTCTCGTTAGCAATTTTAATCAAAATTTCAGCCGCTTGCGTAAGATTAGCACTAAATTCCTTTAAGGTTAAGTAAATCTTCTCATCTGAGACCATTTCATACAAGCCATCTGAGCATAATAGGTAAATATCGCCGGTTTGGACGACCTCCTCCTGGATATCGACCAGGACCTCCGGTTCGACCCCCATCGCCCGCGTTATCAGGTTCTTGTTGCCGGCCGCCTCGGCCTCTTCAGCATTGGCGTAAAAACCCCGGTCTACCAACTCCTGGACCAATGAATGGTCCCGGGTCAGTTGGTCCAGTTTCTTGCCGCGTAGACGGTACACCCTGGAATCACCAACATGGGCGATTGACATTCGATTGTCATAGAAAATACCCGCGACAACCGTGGTGCCCATACCGCCACACTCGGGTTTTTGCTTGGCCGTTTCATTGATGGCCCTGTTGGCGGATTCAGCAGCCTCTCTTAGCCGCAAGCTCTCCAGGGCATAGCCGGATTCATCATCGACCATACCCGTGGTGATTTCTTCCAGCGAATGCTTGACTGACTCGTAGATTACATTGGCGGCGATACCGCTGGCGACTTCGCCAGCATTGTGGCCACCCATGCCGTCGGCAACGATCACAAATCCATACGCTGAATCGGCGCCGACACTGTCCTCGTTGTGTTCGCGCTTTCGACCGATATCGGTCTTGGCGACGATTTCAAGGATGTTAGTCAAATCCATCGGGAGCGGCCTCGCCAGTTGTTGTTCAGTAATACCGCTTAATTTGTGAAATCAGGGGTGCCGATACCCTCAATAGCCAGCAGGTGCGCCCCCTGTGCACACCGCCCTGCTGTGCTGATGCCGCAAATACCAAACTGCTGCTGGTCATCGTTCTGCTTCTCATTATTGTAAAATTACACACAGTACCTAAGTCTTTACACCATCCTCAAAACCTAGGCCTATGACTGTCAGGCGCTTGATACGACAGTTTATCAAGGTTTTTAGGCCGTCCACTCACATTGTATCATCGGGCCCAAACAACCTCACCGCATTAATTGGATTAGCAAAATGGCACCGCTGCCAAGCAATTTTTAAGGTAGTTGCCCCATCTACTTAATGCATTTTCAATGTGCTTTAAGCTGGCCAATGAACGGTCAGGTGCGTCAAGCGCTACCTATGCTTTCCTGTACTAAATTTATATCATAAATTATCAAGAAAATTAACAGGTTGCGGTTATTTTTTTGTCTAAATCTACTGCACTATCAATTTCCAATTGACCAGGTACATGCTGTGCGCATCATGGCGATTTGAATGATTGCTGGTGGATCTAAAATAAGGTTTCAAGCTGTGTGCGGACATTTTTGAGTACAACATCGAGCGGTTTGGCGGCATCGATAACTGTGTAGCGCTGGGGCGCCTTTGCGGCCTGGTCCAGATAACATTGCTGCACCCGCTCAAAAAATTCTGATTCTTCCTGTTCAAATCGATCTTCAGGTCCCCGGCCACGTGCACGTGCAAGCCCTGTTTTTACGGGCAGTTTAAGCAGAATTGTCATATCAGGCCGTAATGCATCCTGTACGAATTCTTCCAGCACACCGATATGTTCATGGGCGATGCCCCGGCCCCCGCCCTGATACGCGTAGGTCGCATCTGTAAATCGATCGCACACCACCCAACGGCCCGCTGCCAGCGCAGGCCGGATCACCTGTGCCAGGTGCTCCGCACGTGCAGCAAACATAAGCAACAGCTCGGCATCCGGGCTCATTCCCTCCTCCCGATGGGCGAGCAGAATAGCCCGTAGCTCTTCGCCCAAAGGCGTGCCCCCGGGCTCGCGCGTCCTCACCACATCGAACCCTTGCTTGGCCAGGAATTCGCACACATGGCCCATCACGCTCGATTTACCCGCGCCCTCGATACCCTCCAGCGTAATGAATCGGCCTGGTGTGTTCTGTGTCTGCATTAGATCGTATTTTCGATATAACTAATTGATTATCTGATTATTTCTTATTTTTTGTCTTGGCGGTACCTAACTGGTAGGTTATGACAGCGCGATTGTGTTCTGCCAGCGTATCTGAAAAGTAATGCGAACCATCCCCCCGGGACACGAAATAAAGACTTGTGCCATCCAGAGGATGAAGCGCCGCAAGAAGAGCATCCCCCCCAGGCAGGGCGATCGGTGTCGGTGGCAATCCGGACCGCGTGTAGGTGTTGTACGGTGTATCGGTCTCCAGATCACGGCGCCGCAGGTTGCCGTCAAATTGTTCGCCCAGGCCATAAATGACGGTGGGATCTGTTTGTAATCGTATACCCTTTAGTAAACGGCGGGTAAAAACACCTGCAATTCTCGCCCGTTCTTCGGGGTTGCCGGTTTCCTTTTCGATAATAGAGGCAAGTATCAACGCCTCATACGGTGTTTTGAGTGGCAATCCCTTGGCCCTGTTTGCCCATGCTGCCATCACCCGATTTGCCTGGGTTTGGTACGCGCGTTCAAGAAAATCAATATCCGTGGTGCCCTTGGGAAAAT
>BTQO01000060.1:0-7959 GCA_036985915.1 Gammaproteobacteria bacterium
TACCGGCGCTATTTTTCGGGTGGAGAAAACCGGCATATTTACGCCCAAGCGTGCAGACAAACCGCGACTAAACACGGGCGAAGTCGGTTACGTAATCGCAGGCATCAAAGATATTCATGGTGCACCGGTCGGTGATACGCTTACATCGGCCAAGAACCCGGCAACCGACCAGTTGCCGGGTTTTCAAATGGTTAAACCAAAGGTATTTGCAGGGCTTTTCCCAATCAGTTCAGATGACTATGAAAGTTTTCGTGAAGCGTTATCCAAGCTTCGGCTAAATGATGCCGCTTTACAATTCGAACCTGAAACTTCACAAGCACTCGGATTTGGTTTTCGTTGTGGATTTCTCGGACTGCTGCATATGGAGATCGTTCAGGAACGACTGGAAAGAGAATACGGACTCAACCTGATTACTACTGCCCCAACCGTTGTTTATGAGGTTATAACAACTGCAGGAGATCTTCTTCACGTTGAAAACCCGGCTTGTTTACCCTCGACTGATAAAATAGGAGAAATCAGGGAGCCAATCATTCGTGCCAGCATACTGATGCCGTCTGACTATATTGGTTCTGTTATAAATCTCTGCGTAGAAAAACGCGGTATGCAATTGGGCATGCACTATCATGGCAATCAGGTAGCCCTGGAGTATGAGTTGCCCCTGAGTGAGGTTGTGCTCGATTTTTTTGATCGGCTCAAATCAGTCAGCCGCGGATATGCATCTTTTGACTATACGTTTTTACGTTTCCAGGAGGCGCCGCTTGTAAGGCTCGATGTCTTGATCAACAAGGAAAGAGTTGACGCCCTATCGCTAATTGTGCATCGGGAGACGGTGGATCGGCGTGGGCGCGAGCTGGTTGAGAAGATGAAAGAACTGATTCCACGCCAGATGTTTGAAGTTGCAATACAGGCTGCGATCGGGGGGCATATAATAGCGCGCTCAACTGTCAAGGCGTTACGTAAGAATGTAACTGCAAAATGCTATGGTGGCGACATAACACGAAAACGTAAATTGCTGGAAAAACAAAAAGCGGGTAAAAAACGTATGAAACAGCTTGGATCTGTTGTAATACCCCAAGAGGCATTTTTGGCAGTTTTGAAAATTGATAGCAACAGTTGACTATCCGTTGTCTGTTAGATCAATAAGCTTCATGTTAATGTGCTCCGGTTTTTCTAACTTTTGAGGATTTGGTTAAGAATATGTATTTAGATTTTTCAGGCATACTTGTCATAGCATCGTTTGTCACCGGCCTGATTTGGGGTATTGACGTATGGGTCTGGGCACCGGCAAGGCGGGAACGCGCGGGAGAAGGGGGCGAACCAGATGAACCCATTATCATTGAGTACGCGCGGTCTTTTTTCCCAATCATTGTGATTGTGCTAATCTTGCGTTCGTTTGTTTTTGAGCCATTTCGCATCCCATCCGGCTCCATGATGCCCTCCTTGCTGGTCGGGGATTTTATTCTCGTGAATAAATATACTTACGGGTTAAGGTTGCCAATGGTGAACAAGAAAATTATTGACATGGATGAACCGAAACGTGGCGATGTGATTGTGTTCAGATATCCGGGCGATACTTCGGTTGACTACATAAAGCGTGTTGTGGGCTTACCGGGCGATCGTGTTGCATATTTGAACAAAACCCTATATATCAATGGCATAGAGGTGCCGCAGGGCTCGTCGCTTGAGTATGTTGGAGAACCTGCCTCCCTGGTCAAGCGCTATACTGAGATCAGGGCTGAGAAACTCGATGAGCATGAGTATCATACGCTGGTGCAGCCAAATACGGCGGGACTGGAAGGACAGTTCCTGGTACCTGACGGCTATTACTTTGTTATGGGGGATAATCGGGACAACAGCAACGATAGTCGGCGATGGGGTTTTGTGCCCGAGGTAAACCTTATAGGCAGGGCTTTTATGATTTGGATGAGTTGGGATTCCAGAAACTTTGGTGTTCGCTGGGAACGGCTGGGGAGCTCAATTCCATAACCACTGAAGGAGTTGAATAATGATGACGCGACATAAGCAGCAGGGGATGTCCTTTCTCGGAATATTCCTTATATTGGCCCTGATTGGCGGCTATCTGTTAGTTGGTATGAAGGTTTTCCCCATGTATAGTGATTGGTCTTCAATATCCGCAGCACTTGACAGTTTGGCTGCAACCCCAGGTCTTGCAAAGAAGGGTAAAAAAGAAATTTACCAAAAGTTGAATGGGCAGTTATATATTGATTCCGTTAGAACGTATGATGCAAGAAACGCAATTATTGCGAAGCAAAAGAAGGGAGAGAATAAAGGAAAGTGGACTGTGACTGTTAATTATGAACCTGAAGCGAATTTATTTAGTAATGTTAATATAGTGATTAATTTTCGCAAGGAAGTAGTGCTGCAGTAAGCGATTGAAGCGGGTTGAAGAAGTCATCAGATCAGTTATGCGAGGCGCTCGGTCATTTTTTTACCGACACAGGTCTTTTATCGCAAGCGCTCACGCATCGAAGTGCCAATGCCAGTAATAATGAACGCCTTGAATTCCTCGGCGATGCAATCCTTAATTTTTCGCTGACGTATGAATTGTATTCACGTTTTCCTGAAGCAACGGAAGGCGAGTTAAGCCGGATGCGCGCCAGTCTCGTCCAAGGCGAGACAGTGGCCAGCCTGGCTCAAGACCTGAATCTGGGTCAGCATATCGAGTTGGGTCTGGGTGAACGAAAAAGTGGAGGTCAGCGCCGCAACTCGATTTTGGCCGATGCGATGGAGGCAGTATTCGGTGCGATACTCCTCGATTCCGATGCGGAAACCTGTAAAAACCTGATCATACGACTGTACCAGTCGCGCATTGATGATTTACCTTCCCCGGAAGAACTCAAAGACCCCAAAACACGTCTGCAAGAATACTTACAGGCCCGTGGCTTGGCACTGCCCAAATACAACCTGATTCAGACCAGTGGTGCGGGCCATGCACAACAGTTTGTGATTGAATGCCGTATTTCATTGTTTGATGATGCGGCAGTCGGTGAAGGCAGCAGTCGTCGCAAGGCAGAACAGGACGCTGCACAAAAATCACTTAGCAGGATTAATTCATAGAAGATGTATCAATTCCTCTTTGTGGTTTCAAGATGAGCATCGTAAATATCTCTTCAGGTTATTAACGAGATGCAATCCAAGCGCTGCGGTCTTGTCGTTATTGCAGGCCGGCCTAATGTTGGCAAGTCAACTTTGCTGAACAGGATGATCGGCGAAAAGATCAGTATAACCGCCGATAAGCCGCAGACAACACGGCACCGCATCCTTGGCATAAAAACCGCTAAAAACAACCAGATTGTATTCGTCGACACACCCGGGCTGCACCTTGGTGCCAAAAAGGCGTTAAACCGCCAAATCAATAAGACAGCGCTAACAGCGCTTAAGGATGTTGACGTTATTATTCTGGTGATTGATGCTCTTCGATGGGATGACAATGACGATTTCGCGATCGAACGAATCAAACATATAAACACGCCAACACTTGCGGTCATCAATAAGGTGGACCGGCTCAAAGATAAGGCCATGGCGCTGCCATTGATCGAGAAGCTCGATTCAATGGGTATATTTGAGGCCATTGTGCCGGTGTCGGCGCTTAGGAAGTTGAACCTGGATACACTTGAAACTGAAATCACAGCGCGTCTTCCCGAAGCTGAGTTTATATTTGCGCCTGATCAGTTGACGGATCGTAGTGCCCGGTTTCTGGCAGCGGAGATCATACGTGAAAAATTGACACGACAATTGGGCCAGGAATTACCGTATGCATTAGCGGTAGAAATTGAGCGATTTAAAGAGAGTAAGGGTATTACCAATATCTCTGCGGTAATCTGGGTTGAACGCGCAGGGCAAAAGAAAATCGTCATCGGTAGTGGTGGCAAAGTACTAAAGACAATCGGTACGCAAGCAAGAAAAGAACTTGAAAGAATGTTGTCGGTGAAAGTGCACCTTCAGTTATGGACGCGTTTGCGTAAGGGATGGTCGGATAGTGACAAGGCGCTGCGTTCATATGGCTATATTGAATGATGTATTATGCGTATTACTGACCAACCGGGTTATGTCCTGCATTCACGCCGTTATCGTGAAACCAGCCAGATTCTTGAATGCCTGACACAAGATCACGGCATTATTCCTGTCATCGCCAAAGGTGCCAGCAGACCACGATCGGAATGGCATGGCATCCTAAGACCATTTACACGCCTGCAAATAACCTGCATGGGGCGCGGTGATATCCTGACGTTGACCATAGCACAGGCAGATGGCAGTGATTTTGACCTTGCAGGTCGCGACCTTTACTGCGGTCTTTATGTCAATGAATTAACGCAAAGAATGCTGCACAGGTTTGATCACCATCCGGGTGTTTTCCCGGCCTACGAACAGGTATTAAAGGGCATACCAGATCCCGCCAGTCAGCAGCAGTCGTTGCGCTACTACGAGAAGACGCTTCTAAAAGAGCTTGGCTATGGATTGGTGCTGGGCGAAGAGGCGGAATCCGGCACGCCTGTCAGAGCCGGTCTTCAGTATCGCTATGTGGTAGAACATGGACCATATCCGGTTGATGCGGGCTATGGCATGGGTGTTGAAATAACGGGTGAGAGTTTGCTCGCGCTTGCAGATAATCGCTTGAGTAATGAACTGCAACTGAAAGAATGCAGGCGCCTCATGAGATATGTATTTGAACATTACCTTAACAATCGGCGACTAAAAAGTTACGATCTCCTTCAGGGCTGATTATTGTTAAGGAACCTGCGATGCAGGCATATGTATAATGAATAAAGAACTGTTGCTCGGTGTGAACATCGATCATGTTGCAACCCTGAGACAGGCGCGCCTGACTCAGTATCCGGACCCGGTTGAAGCCGGTCTTGACGCAGAGCGTGCCGGGGCTGACGCGATTACACTGCATTTAAGGGAAGATCGCAGGCATATACAGGAGCGCGATGTGGCCGAGCTACGGTCAAGCCTGAAGGTTCGCATGAACCTGGAAATGGCCGTAACAGAAGACATGCTCAAGCTGGCAGAGCGCTACCTGCCGCAGGATTGTTGCCTGGTCCCGGAACGGCGCGAAGAGTTGACCACCGAGGGCGGCCTGGATGTCAGCGGCCAGTTGGACAGGATTCGTGATGCATGCACTCGCCTTGGCGCCGTCGGCATACAGGTGTCCCTGTTTATCGATCCTAAGCCGGAACAGATTGAGGCGGCCCGGGATGCCGGAGCACCGGTGATCGAGGTTCATACCGGCCATTATGCTAACGCCGATTGTGATACAACCCTGGCGCGTGAGTTTCAGCGAATCGAGCATGCAGTCGCACTGGGGCTGGAACTGGGGCTAAAGGTCAATGCGGGCCATGGCCTGCATTACGACAACGTGCAAAGTATTGCCGCATTGCGAGGGATTTCGGAACTCAATATAGGCCACGCAATCATCGCACGTGCCGTATTTACCGGATTAGGGGAAGCTGTACGTAAAATGAAATCAATCATGACTGATGCAAGGCAGTCGAATTAACACACGAAAGACTAAAGAGCTATGGATTACCCAACCATTGAGCATTTTGTAGGCAACACACCGCTTGTTCGTTTGCAGCGTCTAACGAGCGATATGCCGGCGAGCGTGCTGGCCAAGCTTGAAGGCAATAATCCGGCCGGTTCCGTCAAGGACCGACCGGCTGTGAATATGATCAGGCGCGCAGAAGAAAGAGGCGACATCAAGCCGGGTGACACGCTGATTGAGGCCACCAGCGGCAATACCGGTATCGCACTGGCTATGGCAGCTGCAATCCGCGGCTACCGCTTGATACTAATCATGCCGGAACATATGAGTGTTGAACGGCGCATGGTGATGAAGGCCTTCGGGGCGGAAATCAAGCTGGTGACGCGCGAACAGAGCATGGAAGGCGCCAGGGATCTGGCAGAAACCCTGCAAAGCGAGGGTCAGGGTTTTGTGCTGGATCAGTTCTCAAACCCGGATAATCCCGGTAGTCATTATGCCGCTACCGGACCGGAGATCTGGCACGACACCGATGGCGAGATAACGCATTTTGTGAGCTCGATGGGCACGACGGGTACCATCATGGGTGTATCGAAGTTTATGAAAGAGATGAATCCGGCCATCGAGATTATCGGTGTACAGCCAATGGAAGGTGCCAGCATTCCCGGGATTCGCCGCTGGTCCAAGGCCTATCTACCGAAGATTTACGATCCCTCGCGTGTCGACCGCATTATCGACGTCAGTCAGGAAACGGCCGAGGCCATGACGCTCCGTTTGGCCGGTGAGGAAGGTATTTTCTGCGGTATCTCTTCCGGGGGTACCGTATCCGCAGCGCTGCAACTAGCCCATGAACTGGATTCATCGGCAACCATTGTTGCCATCATTTGTGATCGCGGCGATCGCTATCTTTCGACCGGTGTATATCCAGACTAACTGCTAACCGCCTGTGATCAGGACTGCACCTGCTTGGACGGCTATCGCAGGGATGCTGTTGTTGCCTGCGTCACTGTTAATGGCGCGCCTGCCGGATGTGGACCCCAATGTTGATACATTGATCGATCGGGTGAAGATCGATCTTGGCTATAGTGCTGATGGCCGTATTTCACTGCGCGCGAGTATCGGGTCAGTAAAACTTGCAGGTGACGGTTACACAGTGCGCAATATCGAGGTTCGTTGCGGCGATGTTGCCGTCACCGCAACAGATTATGTCTGTCGTCAATCAGACATAAGCTTGATGCAGGGTGCGAAAAAGCCGTTCAAGGCCAAAGGTGCGTTTCGATACAATACCGTCACGCGCACGCTTTCTGTCAAACTTCATCAAATAGGCGCAACGCCTGCCTGGCTCAATGTGACTCTTGCGTTTAACAAAGCCGGTTGGCACGCAAAGATTACAGGCCAGCAGTTGCCCGCAGACGCCATTGCCGCAGTGCTGCTGAATACCGGCTTGTTAACCGAAGGCACTCAGGCCAGCGGGTTGCTTGATGTTAATGCCAGGGTGGATGGATCGGATAATGGGCTTACCAGGGTGCGTATCAGCCTCACGGCCAATGGCCTGGATTTTTCCGACCCCGATGGCCAATTCGCCACAGAACAGGCGAATGTGCAACTGGTCGCGAATGCAACGATTGATAAACACACAACCCGTCTAGGCGGCACGCTTGTACTTGAGCGCGGTTACCTGGCAGTAGGCGATGTGGTGATTGACGCCTCAACCGCGCCTATGCATGTGGCGGCCAAGGGAAAGAAAACCGGCAACACGCTCATCGTGTCATCACTGGCCATTCAACAAGATAAGGTGCTTGATGTTGCGTTGACCGCACGCGTGCGGTTAAAACCTGAGGTCAGTATTGATGAGGCACAAATCGAGATTGTCAACGCAGTATTCCCAGGCGTCTACCAGCAATGGCTGCAACCCTTTGCCTTGGATACGCTGGCCGGCGACCTTGAATCAGCAGGAAGCTTAAATGGCAAGCTCCATTTTACCGGCAAGGGTATTCAGCAATTACAACTAACGCTCAACGATCTGCACCTGTCCGACAGGGCAGGCCGGTTTGCGCTGTATGGATTGTCCGGTGCAATCCGCTACACGAACCATGCAGGGGATAAGCGCAGCGAATTAAACTGGCAGTCCGGCGAGTTATATAATCTGTCGTTCGGTAAGGCGAGCATCGAGTTTGTCTCGGACAAAAACAGTACCCGTCTTACGGGGCCGACACGCATCCCGGTCCTGGATGGCGAACTGGTCATCGATACGCTGTCTGTAACCGATCCCTTGTCTTCTGACCGTCAATTCGATGTACAGGGCGTGCTCACACCGGTGTCCATGGAGATGGTTAGCCAGGCATTCGGGTGGCCGGTCATGGCCGGGCAATTATCCGGCGTGATCCCGAAGATCAGTTACGCACAAAATCGCTTGTCGCTGGGTGGCATCCTGTTAGCCAAGGTGTTTGGTGGCG